>NZ_JBKJHC010000010.1:0-174598 GCF_046613565.1 Flavobacterium sp. RHBU_3
AATATCAAGGAACAATTTAATCTATTCAGTAACAATAAACTATAAACGCATCAGTAATAATCTAAAATATAAAATCTGAAATAAAAAATTTCACTCCCTTCCCAACCTTTTGCCAACTTATGTTATCTATATAAAAAAAGCCACGATAGTGATAGCAGAAACACTCATAATAGCATGCCGGAAAATGCAGCGCGATGCGCAGCGGCAGGTGTACGAGCTGTTGTCGCCCAAGTTGTACCATACCTGTAAGCGGTACCTGAAAAGCGAGGAAGAAATAGAAGAAGCCATGGCCGATGCCTTCTTTAACATCTTTACCAAACTGGACCAGCTGAAGGAGGACAAAGCCTTTGAGGCCTGGGCGCGAAAAATAGCCGTAAACCAATGCCTGCATACCCTGAAACGCAAAGTGAACTTTAATATTTATATAGAAGACATGGGGCGCAAAGACGAACCGTCTCAGCACTACTCATCGGGGCTTGAAGAAGAAGACCTGATGCACCTGCTTACGTACCTGCCCGAGGGCTGCCGTACGGTTTTTAACCTGTTTGCCATAGAAGGCTACTCGCACAAGGAAATAGCGCAAATGCTGAATATTACCGAGGGCACCTCTAAATCGCAACTAAATGCCTCACGCGGCAAGCTAAAAGAACTGGTACAAACCATGTATTATCAAAACGACAAGAGTCATGGAAAAACACGATAAACTATACTCGCAATTTGAGGAAGCAGCCCGCAAGCAGGAGCAAAAGGGCTTTGACCGCATGGACGCCGTATGGAACCGTGTGGAAGATAAACTGGATCGCGAAAAAGAACGCCGCGCCGCTACCCGATGGAAATACATGGGCATAGCTGCCATGCTGCTGCTGTTCCTTACCATAGGCTTTACGCTGATGCAAAATGACCACAGCAGCGCACCGATAGTAACCCCGGCACAACCTCAGGTTACCGTAACACCGGCGATAGATACCCAAGCGGTTAAGGAGGCCGTACAGCCTAAAGCTGATATTAAGCAAGCGAAGAATACTGTTGCTTACGAAGATACCCAAGCTGAAAAGACTGAGGAGAGGGATACACAAGGAAGGATCATTGAAGCTGATTCTATTCATTTTGATGCTAAACCAAAAAGGTCGCGGGTATACTTTAAAGATGATAAATATAAAGATGAAGCTGTAGCAAAAGGTAATGCTACTCCAGCCCAATCACTGGAGAAATCATTGCCTGCAAACAATGCATTGGTACAAAACTACCTCTCAAACAGTGCCATGGCCGACCCATCAGGTTATTTTGCTAATGCCAACAAACCCGGTGATAAGAGGTTTAACAATAGTATTGCTAAAGAAGCCGCACCTGAAGTAAAGAAAAACCTTGTTGTGGCTACGTATACGGGTACTGTTGTTTCTGCTACAGACGGACAGCCTATACCCGGCGTAAACCTCTACATAAAAAACACTACCAAAGCATGGGCCACAGATATGGATGGAAAATTCTCCATTGAAGCCAACAAGGGCGATATACTGGTAGTATCATTTATAGGGTTTACCACGCAGGAAATTAAGCTTGGCGACAAGATGAATTTCACAGTAAAATTACAGGAAGACTCTCAGGCTTTGGAAGAAGTGGTGGTTATAGGATATGGAACCAATAAAAATTATAAACCTTCTAAAGCTGAAAAGCTAAAAATGGAAACTTTCCGTAGGGATGATATACGCACTAAGCCATTAGCCACAAACAATACATATACATGGAGCAATGCCGACAAAGACGGCAAAGCTGAAGAAGAGAAACAACAAGATGATGACATAACAGCCGGCTACCTGGGCAATATGGAAGCCGATACCAATCCGCTGTATATTATAGATGGTATTATGGTAAAGGCCGGTATTGTAGAACAGCTGGATCCGGCTTATATAAAATCGTATAAGATTATTAAAGAGGACGATGCCATTAAAGTATACGGCGGCAAGGCAGTAAACGGTGCAGTAATCATCAAAACGCAAAAGCTGGGCAAGCAAAAACAGGAAAAGCTGAACAAAATTATTGATGAGTTCCGCATTAAGGAAGACGAGCTGCGCAAATACGACGAGGGCTTTAAGATACCGGTAGACAACAACGAAGAATACGGTTCGTTTGAGGAAAACCGCTTCGAGAGCCCGGCTACTGCGCCGCTGTCTACCTTTGCCATAGATGTGGACAACGCCAGTTATACAAACATCCGCAGGTTCATCAGTATGGGGCAAACCGTGCCTAAAGATGCGGTACGTATAGAGGAGATGATTAACTTCTTTAAGTACAAATACCCGCAGCCTAAGGGCGACGACCCTATCTCTATAAACAGCGAATACAGCAGCTGTCCGTGGAACCCGCAGCACACTCTGCTAAAAATTGGCCTTAAAGGCAAAGAGCTCAGGGAAAGCGAGCTGCCATCAAGTAACTATGTATTCCTTATAGATGTATCAGGCTCAATGTCAGATGAAAACAAGTTGCCATTACTTAAAAAGAGTATGAAGTTACTGGTAGACAAAATGAAAGCCAGCGACCACCTGGCTATTGTTACCTATGCAGGTTCGGCACAGTTGGCTCTGGATTCTACCCCCGGAGACCAAAAGGAAACTATAATGCAGGCCATATACAGGCTTAAGGCCGATGGCGCCACAGCAGGCGGCGATGGTATAAAAATGGCATACGATATAGCCGAGGAGAACTTTATAGACGACGGCAACAACCGCATAGTGCTGGCTACCGATGGCGACTTTAATATGGGAGCGTCGTCTGATAAGGACATGCAAACACTAATAGAGGAAAAACGTAAAACAGGTGTGTTCCTTACCTGCCTGGGCTTCGGTATGGGCAATTATAAAGACAGTAAGCTGGAAACACTTGCCGATAAGGGCAACGGCAACTACGCCTACATAGACAACTTTGACGAAGCCGACCGTTTTTTGCGCAAGGATTTTAACGCCTCTATGTATACCATAGCCAAAGACGTGAAGATTCAGATAGAGTTTAACCCTGCCAATGTACAGGCGTACAGGCTTATTGGCTACGAAAACCGCAAGCTGCACGACGAGGATTTTGCTAATGATGCCGTAGATGCCGGCGAAATGGGCAGCGGGCATACCGTTACCGCACTGTACGAGATTATACCCGTGGGGGTTAAGAGCAGTTTTTCTCCGGTTCCGGAACTGAAATATACACTTACAGGTGAAACCAATACCAAATTTGGGCACGAACTGGCTACGGTAAAATTCCGATACAAGCAACCGGATAGCGATACCAGCACCGAAATGACCGAGGTTATAGCCAATAAAAAAGCTGTGCTTGCTGATACGTCTTACGACTTTAAGTTTGCTGCTGCCGTGGCTTGGTTTGGTCTCAAATTAAGAGACAGCAAGCTGGTACCAAACAAACAAACACAAGCTATAATAGAACTGGCAACGGAGGGCGTAAAAAGAAACCGCGACAGTTACAAAACCGAGTTTATAAAACTGGTAGGAAGAGTAGAATAGACTAACTAACCAATTATATTTTCTCTGTAGGCAGGGCTGCTTTTTAGGCAGCCCTTTTTTTGCACATTGCAGTTATTAGCTATATTTGCCAAAAACCAACCGTATGCTTAACAGAATTATATACCCGATAATAACATTATGCCTTGCCGGGCTTTTTGCATTTTGCATTGATATTTTCGATTTCTACCAATGGAATACCCTGTTTACCATAGTAGGCGGACTATGCACCACGGCTGCACTTGCACTATCGCTTAGTGCATGGCTGCTTAAAGACCGTGAACTTACTGATGCACAGGAAAAACAATTTAAAATTGTGGTATGGGCAGCATCTATAGTGTTCCTACTTGGGTTTGGGTACTTCCTTTCGCATGATTCCAAGAAACAGGTAATGGCAGCACTGGACGAAGACGGGGTTTATGCCACAGGGACTTTGTTAACCGGACGATCTGACCATTCGTTAAAGACCGATGATAAATTTATCCTTGTAAATTTCTATGACGGCAAACGTAAAAAGCAGGAGGCTCAAATCTATGTAAATGACTCCGTATTCAGCACTTTCCTGAAAGGACAGAAGATACCTTTGATTTACCACCCGGAACACCCGGAGCTGGTCAGGATGCTGCTTACCAATGAAGACCTTAGCCGATACAGTGGTTTTAAAAACAGGCCTTTAACGCTAACGGACATGATGAAAATGGTTGATTTAAAACCGGGTAAGCAAATACAAAACTACCTTAACGGTGTAAACCTGCAATGGCGCATACTGCCCGGTTACTACGAAGACAATTACCGATATTTTAACGAACTGAAATTGCTTTTAGTGGCCTCTCAGGACGGAATAATACGGTACATGCATAACGAATTTAACCCGGCTCTTTTTAACCGCGAATTGAAAAAATACGGTTTTAAGCAAGCTGTAGTAATGGGTGAAAAAGTATATGTAAACGACAAATACGTGGTAGCCATACGATCTGAAGAAATACCATTGGTACCTAAAGACTACGACGAAATTGATTACTCAGACGCCCACAGCGGCGAAAATATGAGGAAAGTAAGTGCATTTGCAGTAACGCACAAAAGTACCTTAGGAGTAAAATAATTCATTTTATTTCAGAATAAAGTACTCTAAAAACAGCTTATTCTGTTACGGTATAGTCCATGTCTTCGTTACTGAAGTATTTTTCGGCAGCCTCTGCAAAGCGCGACATGGTAACGTAGTTAAACGTGCCACCCACTGCAGCCCCGATACCAAAAGGCACCAGTGTACCCAGCGCTACCCCTCCACGTTTAGAGCCATATTTGGTAACCAGTTTGCGGCCTATTTTTTGGTTCATGCGGTTACGGATACGGTCGGTTATATGCTGGTCAAAGTGCTTTACGGTAATGCGTTCGCCCACGGTAAGTGCTGCTTTTTCGGGCACTACTACCCCACTCCACAACCCCAAAACCACAGTAAACCGATCATCAAAATCGGTCTCGGTATCCTGCCCGTAAATAAGCCCTGTGCCGTAGCATAACGATGCCATCCAGCGGAGCATGAGCAACACATCAGCCGAAATAGCTCCGGCTTCTATAGCCACCTGTGCGGCAGTACCCAGCCCGGGTATTACCCCCGGCAACGCACTAACTACACCTACCGAGGTATACTTGCGGCGCACCTGCCTGCGGTATAGCCCTGCAAGTTCCTTAGGGTTTTTACCGGGATGCTTAAACTTTAGCGCGGCTATTTCCTTGCGGACTTCCATAAACGGAGGCATCAGTTTTTTTATAAGGGTATTGAAATCCATGACTGTAATTTTACTTAAAGGTAAGAAATTACGGGTAGTTATTAAACGGTTTTAAGATGGCATTGGGAATTCTAAGCCCTGAAATCCAGCATCCTGTCTACGGGGTATTTATCTAAATACTTCTCCAATAACTTGCCTTGTTTAAAACTCAACTTCCACAGTATCTTATTAGTAGCCGTATGGCACCACAGCTCTACATAAAAATTGTCTATGGCATAGAGCAATTTGCGCACATGCCCTTCCAGGCAGCCGTCTATCAGTTCGCCCTGTGCCCATAGCACCCGGTACTGTTCCTCATCATTCAGCTTCTTATACTCATACAGTTTCATAGGCTCTAAAATACAAATTATCTTATTACGTTAAAAGCCGGCTACTTCATTAAAGATTAAACGGACTTTTAACGCTTTATTATGAGAGCATTGGCAAAAATTAATAGTTAAAAACCTGACCTTGCACTTAGAAACCTATAAATGAAACGATTATGAGACTGATGATTCTACTACCGTTCCTGATTATTGCCGCCATAGCCGGCTATAACTTTATAAACGAACTTCAATCAGATAGTACCTATTACATGGTTGCTGCGCTGCATGCAGTGGTAACGCTGGTGTGCCTGGGTATAAGCAGCTATATCGTGGGTAATGCATTCCGCATAAAACGTACCGAAATTAAAGAGCCGCAGTTGGCATAAAATAAGGAAGCGCCCCATTACAGGGCGCTTTCCTAAAAAAACCAACTAACCAATCATCATTATGAAATCTCTATCAACCTTTTGGCTTTAGGCTGTGCTTCTTCTTTTTTAGGCAACGTAAGGGTAAGTATACCATCGGCATAATTAGCGTTTATACCTTCCTCGTTTACCGTTTCAGGCAATGTAAATGCCCTTTTAAATGAAGTATGAATGTATTCCCTGCGGGTATACTTGCCGTCTTCCTGTACGTTTTCTGCTTTCACCTCACTCGAAATCGTAAGAAGACCTTTGTCTACTTCTATATTAAAATCCTCTTTTTTAAGGCCCGGCGCCACAAGCTCTACATTAAATGCTGTTTCGGTTTCCTTAATATTAACCGGGGGTACTACCCTGTTTACCAGTTGGCTACCACCTCTCCAGTCTTTAAAAATTTCGTCCATTACATGAGGGAATGCGCTACCGTGTTGTCTCTTAATAAGGTTCATATGTGTAATCGTTTTTATAAGTTAGAAATCTTGTTTACGCTTAATAAATAGACAAGCTTTGTACCAATACATTTTTTAATAACAAAACGTCAGTTTGAGTGACTTTTTGTCATTTTTACTTGTTAACACATTCATAAACAAGACATTTTTGCAGTTAAAAACCCAAAACAAACCTGAACAGGACATATCAGCAAATGAGCGGACAGCCCCGTATTGCATTGAAAACTAACTTTGTATTACAATAAAAACGAGGTCATGGACAATGCAGCAAGGATAATAGCAGGAATTACAGGAGCAAACATTATACGCTATTTTGCAATAGCCGGACTGGCTTTTATACTGTTCTATAAACTGTTTCCCAAACAGTTACAGCATTTAAAGATACAGGCACGGAACGCCCGCATAAAGGACTTCACCCGCGAAATAGGGCATTCTATGCAGTCGGCGGTGGTGTTTGGGCTGGCAGCATTTATTATACTGAGAAGCCCACTACGCAATTACACTCTGATTTACAACAATATAACCGATTTCCCATTGTGGTACATACCCATTAGCCTGATACTGGCGTTGGTAATACAGGATACCTACTTTTACTGGATGCACCGGTTGCTGCACAATCAGCAACTGTACAAGTACACCCATGCGGTGCACCACCGGTCGGTAAACCCATCGCCGTTTACAGCGTATTCGTTCCATGTGCTTGAGGCTGTGGCAGAAGCACTGGCACTAGTACCCATTGTACTACTGCTACCCATACACAAAATAACCATAATACTATTCACACTTATCGGCTTCATTATCAATGTTTACGAGCATTTAGGCTACGAAATAGCTCCCCGTTGGTTACGCTATACCCCACTTTTTGAAGTGCTTACAACATCAGTATACCACAACCTGCACCACAGCAAGTTCAGGGGGAATTACGGGTTGTATTTCAGGCTTTGGGACAGGCTCCTGAAAACGGAAAACCCTGATTATGTGAGGGAATACGACCGTATACAGGCACAACGCTTTGCAAAACAAGCATCCGCAAAGCATTGAAAATAAACAGTTTTAACTATATTTACATTGTTAACCAACAGTGTATATGGACACCATTAAAAAAAGGATACTAAGCATAGACGTACTACGGGGAATCATTATGGCTATTATGGCGCTGGATCACACCCGTGATTATTTCCACCTTGATGCAGTAACACAAGACCCTACAAACCTTACCACCACTACACCTATATTGTTCTTCACCAGGTTTATAACCCACTATTGTGCACCTACGTTTGTATTCCTTTCGGGGTTATCCATCTACTTACAAAGCCTTAGAAAGAATAAACCTGAGCTATCCAAATTCCTGCTAACAAGGGGGTTATGGCTGGTTATCATGGAGTTGACTTTTGTAAACTTCGGGTGGAGTTTTAACATCTACTTCAATTTTGCATTCCTGCAGGTTATATGGGCCATCGGGTGGAGCATGATATTCCTTGCCGCACTAATACGCCTGCCTTACCCTGCTATTGTAGTTACCGCGTTGTCTATCACACTGTTACACAACCTCACCGACATCTACAAACCCATAAACGAAGAGCTTTACGTGGCTTCTAACTTCCTGATGTTCACTGATTTTACACTCTACCATATAGGCCCGGTTAACATAATAAGCGCCTATGCCATACTGCCCTGGACGGGCGTAATGCTGCTGGGCTACAGTACCGGAAAATGGTTTGAAAGTGAACGTGTTAGCCCTGAAAAACGTCAGCGTTTACTCATCATTAGCGGGCTATCGCTCATAGTGCTTTTTGTAGTATTAAGGCTTATAAACGGTTACGGCGACCCAAGCCCGTGGAAACCGCAAAAAGACAGCGTATATACCTTATTATCAATACTAAACATTACAAAATACCCTCCGTCGCTTATGTACGTATGCATAACCCTAGGGCCGTCGTTACTGGTGCTGGCAGCCCTTGAAAACGTGCAGGTTAAGGGCTTCTGGAAGGTAATGAACACCTTCGGGAGGGTACCGTTTTTCTATTATCTACTGCACGTGTATATCATTCATTTACTGTGTGTTGTGGTGTATTTTGCACAGGGTTATACCCTTGGCCAACTGTTTACAATACCGCAGCAATTTGCCTTCAGGCCAAATGAAAACTTCGGGTTTTCACTGGGTTATGTATACCTTATGTGGCTGCTGGTTTTGGTGCTGTGTTACTTCCCGTCACGGTGGTACGACAGGTATAAAACCGCCAACAAAAAATGGTGGCTCAGCTACCTTTAAAATTTGTCGAAAACAGCAAAATATTTTTTTGTGATATTTCTAGCGTGTACACACCATCAACAATGTGTATACAATGAGTGAACATAGTGTATACAATGGTGCAACAGGCCAATTAACAAAAAATCATAATGCGCTAAAAATCAAAGCATTAATAAATAACCAAATTTCAAGGTGCTACAGTGTGTATTCGCTTTTTTTACTGAACACACGGCTTCAGTACTTTGAACGAGTTTATTGTTTACGGTTCGCCGTTCTTTGTTCGCCGTTCATTGTTCCAAAAAAACTGAACGATTGCCTTCAGTACTTTAATATAGTTTATTGTACATGGTTCATGATTTTTAGCTACTGAACGAATGCCTTCAGTACGCTTCACAATAAAACCAGCAACCAGCAACCAGCAACCAACAACCAGCAACCAACAACCAGCAACCAGCAACCAACAACCAAAAAAAAAATCACCGGGCTATTAAACCATTCCCCACTCTTATAGTCATACTAAGGTTAACACACCACACACTACCTTAAAAACTATATTAAAATATGGGGATTTACGATTACCAATGGTCGCGCCGAAAGTTCCTGGGCTCTGTAGCCGGCACCGGTGCCTTAATGGCACTAAACCCGTACCTGAGTTGGGCACTGGAAAACGAAGACCCTAAAGTAGCCGCCATTGTGGCTAAAACCATGGGCATAGACACCCACAACCACGTAGATGTACCGCTTAATGCCGCCGAACTTCCCGGCCCTAAAGCCGATCTTGCAAGCGAACTGAAAAAATCGGGCTTATCAGCTATTTGTGCCACCTTTGCCGTGGATTACCAAAAACTGGTAAACCCGGGCGATGCCTACAACCGTTTCATTACCGGGCTCGATGCTATGGATATAATGCTTAAGGATAACGGCATGAAGCGCGCCCTGAACATGGCCGACCTTACTGCCGCTAAAAAAGCGAAACAGCCTATTGTAATTCAGTCCGTTGAGGGATGCCATTTCCTGGAAGGCGATGCCGGCCGTGTGCAGGTAGCCTACGACAGGGGACTGCGCCACCTGGGGCTGCTGCACGATAACGATGCCTCAGTGCCGCTGGGCGATGTATATACTAACGACCCTAAATACGGCGGACTAACAAAACTGGGCGCCGATACCATAGCCGAATGCAACCGCCTGGGTATAGTAATAGACCTGGCACACGCCAGTAACGATACTATAGACATGGCGTTTAAAGTCAGTAAAACCCCAATGTTTATCAGTCATACCGGGCTAAGCACCCAGCTGGGCGCCAACCCGTTTATGGCCAAGATGATGCGCCCGAGGCTCATAAGCCCCGAACAGGCTAAAAAAGTAGCCGATGCCGGTGGCGTAATTGGCGTATGGACGCACCTTGCCGATACCCCGGCAGAATTTGCCAAAAACATGCGCGCTATGGTAAATGCCGCAGGTATTGAGCACGTGTGCATAGGTACCGATACCAAGATAACTGCCCCGTACCGCTCCCCTAACGACAAATGGGGCGGACCTGGCGGATCCGGTGGCGACAAAAAACCCGAAGGGCAGCCCAAAGAAGGTGACAAACCGCAGGGCAAACCCGAAGGTGATAAAAAAGACGGCGGAAAACCACAGGGTGGCCCCGGAGGCAAACGTGTGGGCGAACGCACCAACGAAGCCTGGGCCGACCAAAAGACCGGTTTTTATTACGCTGTGGTAGACGCACTGCTGAAAGAGAAATTTACCGAAGAAGAGATAGGCAAAATAGGCGGCGGAAACTTTTGCCGTGTATTTAACGATGCCACAAAAGGACACTAATAAAAATTTGCTCCATTAAACTATCCCTATTTTACTAATGGCGAGAGCTGCCCGCAATGGGCAGCTTTCTTTTTTATAGAATCCTTATATTTATCAAAATTTAAAATGAAAATATTCCTGGACATTGATGGCGTAATGGTGCATGCTAATCCTGCATTGAAAGTAGAAGCGGACACTGATGGATTTTATAAATTCAGCACTCCAGCTATCGATGCCTTACTATTGCTTTTGAAAAAGGTTTCCGAACCTGAAATCATACTTACCACCTCACACAGGTTTAGGTACAATATTGATGAATGGAAAGAAATCTTTAAAACTCGAGGTATAATTATTAATAACCTCAGCCGTATAGAACGGGAAACACCATTTAGTGAAAGCCGAAAAGAAACCTTGTTAACCCATTTCAATAATTTTAATATTTCAGCAGAAGATATTTTAATAATTGATGATGACCGATCACTAAACGGCTTACCCATCACACTAAAAGAAAGGCTTATACTAACAAATACGCTTACAGGATTAACGATGAAGGATGTGATATTATAAATTACTTATATACTCCATAGCGTTGCATCCCATACTCAAACTTAGTAAAATCAAAATCCAAAGGTTCTTTGAGAAAACTATTCAATAATACAGATTGCTCTTTATTTATAGCGTATGCCCAAACCAACTCATAATCATCTTCCGGCTCTGGAATAAATACTTTCAATAAATTTTCAAGGGACACATAACTAATATCGTACTCCTCTAATATTTCATCTCCATCCGGATAAGCCACCTCTATATAGGTTTCAATACGTTCAAGATTTTCGCGGGTGTATTTAGACATCGTATTTAAGATTGGTTTGCTTCAAAAATACAAAACATTCGTGCTAATTCCTGGCATTGCTTTATTTAAGGCGTGTGCCGTGGCAAACAAACCCCTTCCCAAAAATTCTGACCTCTGACCTCTGACTTCCAATTTACTCCAAAGGCGGTAACTCCTCATCAGCCGGGATAGTAACCTGTGCAGCAGCCATATCGTCTTCGCCCAGCACCATCCCCCAGGGTTTCAGTCCCTCCACCCTATCAAAAATTACCTTGGCAATGGCTATAACCGGTATGGCCAGGAACATGCCTGTAACACCCCACAGCATTTCGCCCACCACAAGGCCCAGCACGGCGGTAAGGGTATTCAGTTTTACCTGGCTGCCCACAATTTTTGGCATAATATAGTTTCCGTCTATCAGGTGTACGCATACTACCGCAATGGCTACAAACAGAACGTGCGCGGCATCTCCGGTGGCAAACGTAACCACTGCCGAAAGCACCAGCGACGTAAATATACCCACATACGGAATTACATTGAGTATCCCCGTAAGCAGCCCCAGTAAAAAGGCGTACTTAATACCCAGCAACATAAAAACAGCACAGGTAAGTGTGGCTACAATAGCCATTTGCAGCAGCAGCCCCACAATATATTTCCTAATGATGTACTGCACACGTTCTACCACCTCCAGTACTACCGGGCTGTGGTTTTCATTAAACAGCGCCACCATAAAACGCAGCAGCAACCCCCGGTGCAGCAACAGGAAAAATGTGTACAAAAAGGTAAACACCAAAAACAGCAACGACGATGATAGTGATATAAGCGTGGTGCTTATAAACTCGGTGCCGTGCCCCAGTGCCGTTTCGGCAGTTTGGTTAATGTACGCTGCCTGCTGGCGGTTGTTTATATTAAACGAATGCGAAATCCAGTGTTGCAGGTCGTCCAGCGAAAGCATCAGCTGTTTCTGGAATGCAGGCAGCTCCAGCGAAAAATCAGACATTTGGCTCCCCAGCAATACCATAAGCCCCACTACGCCACCCGTAATTACCAGCAGTACTGTAAAGGCCGCAGCGGCCCTCGGAAACCTGAGCTTTCGTTCTAAAAAAGAAGCCGAAGGTATAAGCAGTAACGCAATTAGCAGTGCTATAATAAGCGGTGCCAGTACGCTTTTGCCTATTACTGCAATAAAGCCTATGGCCAGTATACTGATACTGATGTGCGCCAGCTTGGTGTAAAACGGGGTGGGTTTCATAACTGTGGTTTGCTCCAAAAATACAAAACATTGGTGTCAATTAGTGTAATTCGTGCCGAATACAATTAAAAGGTTATTTTTGCACAAAACTTAGTAACTGTGAATTACCTTTCAGTAGAAAATATAGCCAAGTCGTTTGGCGAACGCACCCTTTTTGAAAACCTTTCCTTTGGCATCAACAAAGACCAGAAGATAGCCTTTGTGGCCAAGAACGGTACCGGGAAAACCTCCATCCTTAAAATCATTACCGGGCAGGATAACCCCGATGCAGGGCAGGTGGTAATGCGTAAGGAAATAAAGATGGAGTTCTTAAGCCAGGAACCAAACCTGCAGCCGGAGCTTACCATAGAGGAAAGCATTTTTGCCAGCGACAACGACATACTGAAGGTAATAGAACAATACGAAAAGGCGCTTGAAAATCCTGAAAATGAGGAAGCCTATCAAAAGGCTTTTGAGAAGATGGAACTGTACAACGCCTGGGATTTTGAAACCCAGTATAAGCAAATCCTCTTTAAGCTGAAGCTGGACGACCTGAAACTGAAGGTTAAAAACCTATCGGGGGGACAAAAAAAGCGTTTGGCACTGGCCATTATCCTGATAAACAAGCCCGATTTGCTTATCCTGGATGAACCTACCAACCACCTTGACCTGGAAATGATTGAGTGGCTGGAAAATTACTTTGCCAAAGAAAACATGACGCTGTTTATGGTAACGCACGACCGTTTCTTTTTGGAGCGCGTGTGCAACGAAATCATAGAGCTGGACAATGGAAAACTATACCAATATAAAGGCAACTACAGCTACTACCTGCAAAAAAAGGAGGAACGCCTGGCTGCCGAAAGTGCAAGCATAGACAAAGCAAAAAACCTCTACGTAAAAGAGCTGGACTGGATGCGCCGCCAACCTAAGGCACGTACCACTAAGAGCAAGAGCCGCCAGGACGACTTCTACGTAATAAAGGAAAAGGCACACAGCCGCCGCAAGGAGCAGCAAGTAGAGCTGGAAATAAACATGGAGCGCATGGGCAGTAAGGTGGTGGAACTGCACAACCTGGGCAAAACCTTTGGCGACAAAAAGATTGTAGACGGTTTTAACTATAACTTTAAGCGTGGAGAGCGCATAGGTATCATTGGTAAAAACGGTACGGGTAAAACCACGTTCCTGAACCTGCTTACACAAACCATGGAACCCGATAGCGGTAAGGTAATCGTAGGCGATACCATAAAGCTGGGATACTATACCCAAAGCGGCATTAACCCGAAACCGGAGCAAAAAGTAATAGACATAATTAAGGAATACGGCGAATACATTCCGCTGGCTAAGGGCAGGATGCTGTCGGCAGCACAGTTGTTGGAGAAATTCCTGTTCGACCGAAAAAAGCAATACGACTTTGTAGAAAAACTAAGCGGTGGCGAACTAAAGCGCCTGTACCTGTGTACGGTACTGATACAAAACCCTAACTTCCTGATACTGGATGAGCCTACAAACGACCTTGATATTGTAACACTAAACGTACTGGAGCAGTTCCTTATAGACTATCCGGGCTGTTTGCTGGTGGTAAGCCACGACCGTTACTTTATGGATAAAATTGTAGACCACATGTTTGTATTCCGTGGTAATGGCGAAATTGAGGATTTCCCGGGCAACTACAGCGACTGGCGTAGCTACGAAGACAGCGCCGAACCTGTAAAAGACGACAAAAAAGCCGATAGCGGTAACGATAAAAAAAGCTGGAAACAAAACAATGTAAAGGCCGGGCTTAACTTTAACGAGCAAAAGGAGTTTGACAAAATAGAAAAAGAAATAAAAGACCTGGAGCGTAAAAAGGTGGAGATAGAGCAGCACTTTAGCGACGGCACTATAGCGGATAAGGATATTGCTGCAAAAGCCAATGAACTGCAAAAGGTACTGAACGACATAGAAACCAAAACCGAGCGCTGGTTTGAGCTTAGCGCGAAGATGGAGTAGCCCCCTAACCCCCGAAGGGGGAATTGTAGATTTTAGATTGAGCTTCACTCAGGGTGAAATTAGTTTACAGTCGCAATTAGTAGATACAGTCATTAAGAGAGAGGCACGACCGCGGCAATCTATAGCAACAGCAGAGTGGCATTCCCCTCCTACGGAGGGGTGGCTGAAAGCCGGGGTGGATATAAATTTTATCACGAATATTTCCCGCCCCGCCCTGCGGGCACCCCTCCGTAGGAGGGTATAGGAAACCGATAAAACTGGCAGCTCCCCATAAACAAATTAACACATTAACGAATTAACAATAAATGAGTTACTTATCCTTTCTTTGGAAATCGACTAACGACCACGGCATCCATTCGCCGTTTGTATACTCATTTATAAGTACGGCGTTTTATAACGGCCACCAACTGCCCGAACTAAAAAGGGCTACAGGATCGGCTGCGCTGAACAAGCAGGCACTGCAAACGCTGTACAAAATCATTGCAAACAAAAAAGCATTCAAGCTACTGGTTTTAGGCGATAATGCCACCGAAGTTACCGATACCATACGCAATGTAGCCGAGCAGAAAAACAGCCAGTTGTGGTTCTTTTCTCCATTGGCCTCTGTACCGGGCGGGCTCGATTTGGGTATTATTACCGGCACTAACAGGCAGGCTGTAATGGAGCAGCTGCACCGCCTGCAGGAAGACGTAAACCAAAAGAGCATTATAGCAATACCAAACATACATGCCACACCACAAATGGAACAGGCATGGGAAACCATAAAAAAAGACCCAAATGTTACGGTAACTATAGACACGTATCATTTGGGCCTTATATCACTGCGAAACGGGCAGGCCAAACAGCACTTTCTTATCCGCCCGTACAAATCGTTTTTTACCGATGCTCTACTGGGCGCACGCAGGCTGTGGGGTCTTTTAGGCTAAGCAGCTATCAATATTTTACTGCTTAAAACGAACCGCAGATGTTTCCGGTAAGGGTAGCGCCCGCACCTGCCGTAACATTAGACTCTACAGACGAAGCCGATAGCAGCACTATAGAATACGGTGGCGTAAAAGCCGTACCGCTGCCGGCCGTAGTACCAGTGGTACTGGTAAACGTATTTCCGGTAGAAGTTACCGCCGTGTAACCACTTAACAGGTAAATAGGATTGGCCACGTTTTTAAACACGTTGTTTTCCACCCTTATATTCGCCTGCACACCCGCCTGAATACACTTGCTGCTCACAGTACTGTTAAACAGGCTGTTTACCACGTGTACTTTACCAAAACGCACCCTTGGCATACGCTCTTTACAGCCGCTTGCCCACCAACAGCGCGCAAAGGTAACATTCAGTTTACCTGCATCGCTTGTGGCGCTGTCGCTTGAGCCTATCAGGTTAGAAAACCTGTGGTCGTCTGTTCCGCCCGATCCACCCGCTGTAGGTGCCTTAAGGTAAGTAAACTTAGTGTAGGATACAGTGATGTAATTCGACTGGTTTTTAATATCCAGGTTACCGTCTACCCCATCGCGAAACTCGCAGTGGTCTACCCACACGTTTTGGCAGTTGTCCAATACGGCGTTATCCCACCCATCGGTATCATACGCGCCGGGACCTTCAAAAATCAGGTTACGGATGATGATGTTAGTACATCTTTTAATATTAAAGATACCCGAACCGGAAGCGGTTTGGTCTGTAGAAACCAGCTTGGCACCCGGGGCGCCGTAAATGGTTTTACCGCTTTGGTCCTGGAATGTTATGCGGGTAGTAACAGTAATGGTACCCGACACTTTTATCACTTTTACAGACGAGCTTTCTACCGCGGTTTTTAACTGTGCATAGGTGGTTACCGTAGTTTCTGTAGCGCTGCCACCCCCGGTTGTACTACCGTTTTGCGATGCCCAGCCCGGTACTGCCGAACAGTCGCCTACAGCTGTAATGGCATAGCCGGTAGTATCGGCTTCGGGAGCAATAATAGCTTCGGTTTCAGGATTACCTGTTGCTATTTCATCTTTAGAACAACATACGAGTGTTAGCCCCGTTAGCGCAAGGGCTATGGGAAATACATACTTAAACTTCATAATAGTTTGGTTTTTTTAAATATTTTTTACAAAAGCATCCGGTAACAGAATCTGCAGCTACCCCACCGAAAGCCTCTCACTTAACAGCGGTAAAATTGTTTTTATATTTTTTATGAAAAATTGAACAAGTTTAATATTTTTATCAAAAAATATATGATATTTAGCAATATTCAATGCAATTAATGCAATAAAAACACACAATCTGTAACTATTAGATATTTTCACAAATAAAAAACTAAAACGCGAATAATCACCATGGATTTACTCAGAAAAAGCATAGAGCGTGTTACACCGCTTACAAATGAGGAATGGAAGCTTATTGTAGAAAAATCTAAACGCATACAATTAAAAAAAGGGGAGTTTTTGCAAACGCAGCATTCATTTGTAGTATATGAGTGCTTTGTTTTAACCGGAAGTTTTAAAACCTACATTATGGGAGAGAACGGAACAGAAACGGTTATCTTCTTCACCTTTGGTAATGAGTGGATATGCGACCTTAATGCTTTTTACCATAAAAAGCAGGCCAGCTACAACATACGGGCCCTTGAAGACAGCGAGCTGGTGGTAGTAACAAAGCCCGCCAAAGACGTACTGTTTAGCAAAATACCCAAGCTGGTAAACTTTCACATACACATGATAGAAAAGGCTAATATAGTGCTGCAACAGCGCGTGCTGGACCTTATGAATAAAACTTCTAAAGAACGCTATGTAGATTTTATTGAAAAAAATTCGGGGCGGCTGCAAAAAGTAAACAACAAAAACCTTTCGTCTTACCTGGGCATATCGCAGGAATTTTTATCCAAGATAAAAAGGGAGGGCGAAGTGTATAATGAAAAAGCCAGATAAAAAAAGGCACGCTATACAGCGTGCCTAAGGGGGAATTGAATGTAATAACTACCTTGTATTATTTGTTAGCCTCTTCTTTGGCTTCTTTGTTTTCTTCACCTTTTGCGGTAATGCGGTCCCACTTAAACATTGGGGCAAATTTTAGCTTAATAGCCGCAATTTTAGTGTTGTCTGATGCCGAAAGACCTTCTTTTTCTACAGTGTTTTTACGGGCATCAAGCGCCTCGTACCACGCCTTTATTTTGTCCAGGTCTTCACGCGAGTAAGAATCTTTGTTAGCTTTAAAGTTGTCATAAAAGCTTTGGTACACATTAAGAATGTTGTCCTTGTTTACCCAGGCAAAGCTTTTATCGTCGCCTACTACCTTACCGGCACCAAACAGTGCATCGGCAACAGCATTACCCGCAGCGGCAGTTTTTTGTTTAGCCACTTCAATAGAAACTGTTTTAATAGAATCGTACTTTACCTTGGCATCCTGTATTTTTTCGCTGGTTTTAGCGTCGTTTTCCAGTACTGCCAATGATGAGTCGGCCTTAGCGGTCATTGCCTCATATTCATTTTGGATAGCTTCCCAGTTTGCAGCCCTTTCTTCGGCGGCAATATTGTTAACCGAATCTATGAAGGCCACATATTGGTCTACTTTCTTTTCGGCATTCATTTTAGCTTCATCTTTACAAGACGTTAGCGAAAGCGCCCCCAGGGCAACTACCGCCATAACATTTAATTTTTTCATGGTTATAATTGTTTTATTTTGATGTTACTTACAGGTAAAATTAGCCATATGATAAAACAACACACACCGAATTAAGAATACTTTAAATTATTTAAGTATGTTTTAGCATTTTTAATAATATTTTAAAACTTTACAAATCTGCCCTTACAAAAAAAATCTCCGCTGTAAACTCCCAGTAAACACTGGGCTTTTTAACAATGCAGGGTAGTATTTTATCATAAATTAACATTTTTGGCACGTAAGTTGTTTTTCTTCTATCAGGAATTAATATTTTTATTCCCAAAAAAATGAAGTAACCGATATCATACAAACAATTAATCAGCATGAAAAAAATTACCCTACTCTTAATCGTACTTGTGCTACAATCTTTTGCGGTTAAAGCACAGCACTACCCTACCGGTAACCTGACTATTTTTAGCGAAGACGGCAGTCCGTTTTACCTGATACTAAACGGCCAGCGCTATAACGACAAGCCACAGACCAATGTGCGCCTGGAAATGCTACCGGACCCCTACTACAGCTGCAAGATTATATTTTCTAACACCAAAATTCCGGCCATAAGCAAGAACATACAAATTGCCGATGTAGACGATATAATGCAGGATGTAACCTACCGCATTAAAAAAGACAAAAAGGGAAAACGCTTCCTTAAGTTTTATTCGCAAAGGCCTGCCGAACAAAACATGATAAGGCCAAACAACTGTGCCGTATACCACTATGGAGAACCAAATGATATGTACGTAGGTCCGGACGGCACTATTTACCATGAGGAAATAACCACTACCACCACTACATACGGCGGCGGAGACAGTTTTGGCATGAATGTAAATATGGGCGGCGTGGGCATGAGCGTAAACGTACCCGGCGATAACGTAACCACTACCACAACAACTACCACTACCACCACTACCGGAGGTTATCAGCAAAACGGCAACTATAATAACGGTGGAAATTATAACAATGGTGGTTACAATAACGGAAATGGTTATAACAACGGAAATGGAAACGGTTATAACAATGGCGGAAACTACAACAACGGTAATGGAAACGGCTACAACAACGGAGGCAACCATAACAATGGAAACGGAAATGGCTACAACAATAATGGCGGTTATAATAACGGCAACAATAACAACGGAGGTTGCTATGCCATGAGTAATGCCGATTTTGAAGCAGCGGTAACCACCATTAAAGGCAGCAGCTTTGACGATACCCGCGAAGGCACAGCCAAACAAATACTGTCTAACAACTGCATGAACACAGACCAGATCATCAGCCTGATAAAACTATTAAGCTTTGAAGACAATAAACTGAGCCTGGCCAAATATGCTTACAACTACTGTGTAGACCGCAAAAACTATTTTAAGGTAGCCAATGCATTTACATTTGATGCCTCTAAACAGGAAATGAACGAGTTTTTACAAGGGCAGCGATAGGCTATTTTAAATTTTGAATTGAAGCCAGGCCAGCCTCATCCGGACTGTCATTGCCAAGAGGTACTACGAAGCAATCTCATAAAGTTAGTTTTTCACTTTACATGATGAGATTGCTTCGTTTCTAACAAAGACGGGACGTGAACTAAATGGTGTATAATCTCACCAAATACACGCATCCACAAATTAACGAATCCACATAAACAAAAGTCTTCTATAAAAAATCACGGAAATTATCCCGGTTAATTACTATCACCTCAGCATTATAGGCTTCTGTAAATTGTTTTGGTATTTTTACTTTCGCTATAGGGCTCCATTTAAATTCATATCCTGCAGGCTGGCCCGCAGTTGTTTCTATATAATCTATTTCCTGCTGCTGTGTAGTACGCCAAAAATATGGTTTGGCAAGTGAATCTTCATAATTCAGTTTCTTTATACGCTCGCTTATCAGGAAATTTTCCCACAATACACCTTTATCCTGTCGAACATCGAGGCTGTTAAAGTTTCCTATGACCATATTCCTTATGCCATTGTCATAAAAATAGATCTTTTGGTTTGTCTTTATTTCATTACGCAGGTTTTTGCTGAAACTTTTGAGTTTAAAAATTACAAATGCCTGCTCTAAAAGGTCTATGTAGTTACTTACGGTATTTTTATCTACACCCAGCAATTGTGCCAGTTCATTATAGCTTACCTCGCTGCCCACCTGCATGGCCAGCGCCAGTAAAAGCTTCTCTAATATTTCGGGCTTACGAATTCCCCCAAACGATAGCAAATCCCTGAAAAGGTAACTATTAGTGAGTTGTTTCAGTATTTCCAGCTCATCCCCTGCGTTGTTTATAACATCGGGGTACATACCGTACAGCAGCCTCAGTTCTAATTGCTGTTCTGCTTTTGTATAACCTACATAAGCCTCAAACTCTTTCCATGAAATGGGAAACAAGTGGTACTCCCATTTACGTCCGGTAAGTGGTTCATTAATTTTGTTATTCAGGTCAAAAGATGAAGAACCGCTTACAAAAAGCTGTACCTCCCTAAACTGATCGTTGATTATTTTAAGCGTAATACCAATGTTCTCTATACGCTGCGCTTCGTCAATAAACACAGTAGTATAGCTGCCAATGATACTACGCAACTCTTCCGTATTAGGATTTGTAAGCAATCGCCTTATTGTAGGGTCATCCCCGTCCAGGAAAAGGTAATTTTTATCCTCAATGATACTTTTTATTAGTGTAGTTTTACCCACCTGCCTTGGGCCAATAACTATGATGGATTTCCCTTTGCCAATTTTTTTTGAGACTTTATCGGTTATCGTACGAGCTATCATTTCATTTTAACTTTACACAAAAGTATAAAATTGGTGAATACAATCACTAAAAAAATAATATATTTGGTGAATACAATCACTAAAAAACACATTTATATGAAATGATTTCTGAGATTGCTTCATTCCTCGCAAAGATGGTACGTGAACTAAATGGCGTATAATCTCACCAAATACACGCATCCAAAAATAACCGCATAACCCCAAAAACAAAAAAGCCCGAAACAATACGTTTCGGGCTTTTGCTTTATATCTTAAAAGTAATTACTCTTCAGATTTTGTAAGGATCCATTCGCCTGTGTTTAGCAGGGTTTCGGCCTTTTTGTATTTCATAACTTCGGTTTTGCCGCTCATTATGTGCCTAACCGTTACGTTATCGTTACGGTTAATTTTTGGAGCATCCCTTACCACGGTTTCCGTTACCGGAGCCTGTTGCTGCTGGCTTTGTTTTGCAGCGGCCTCGCGTGCGTTTCTTTCCAGTTGCTCCTCGGTGTTCAGTACTTCTTCTTTAGATTCTATATACTGCTCCCTTGGTGGCTCGGGCATCCTGTTTTGCTGAATGTTAGTTACATTCTGTTGTGGCAGGTTAGCCCTGAACAGGAACGAAATCACCTCGCGGTTAATCTCAGTAAGCGTTTTACGGAACAGCTTGTACGCTTCTTCCTTATAAATAAGAAGCGGGTCTTTCTGCTCGTGCACCGCCAGCTGAACCGATTGTTTCAGCTCGTCCATTTTGCGCAGGTGCTTTTTCCATGCGTCGTCTACTACCGCAAGCGTAATGTTTTTCTCAAAGTCATCTATAAGAGATAAACCTTCCGTTTGGTACGCTTTTTCAAGGTTAGTAACCACGTTTAGGGTTTTAATACCGTCTGTAAACGGAACCACGATACGCTCGTACTGGCCGTTGTTGTTTTCGTATACGTTTTTAATCACTACAAACGCTTCAGAAGCATTGTGGTGGTTTTTGTGGTTATACGTTTCGGCTACAGCCTTATACACTTTGGCAGAAAGCTCCTGCTCAGACAGTTTATTAAAATCTGCCTCAGTAACCGGCGCACTCATAGAGAACGTACGGATAAGGTCGAACTCAAAGTTTTGGTAGTCGCGTACCGGCTTGTTATTGCCCACTATGGTTTCCACCATATCATACATCATGTCGGCAATATCTACTTTAAGCCTGTCGCCAAACAGTGCGTGCTTCCTTTTCTTATATACGTTTTCACGTTGCTTGTTCATTACGTCATCATACTCCAGAAGGCGCTTACGCTGGCCAAAGTTGTTTTCCTCCACCTTCTTCTGTGCACGCTCTATAGACTTGGTCATCATACCGTGCTGAATAACCTCACCTTCTTTAAGGCCCATACGGTCCATAACTTTTGCTACCCTTTCCGAACCGAAAAGACGCATAAGGTTATCTTCAAGCGATACGTAGAACTGCGAGCTTCCCGGGTCACCCTGGCGGCCTGCACGGCCTCGCAGCTGGCGGTCTACACGGCGCGAATCGTGGCGCTCTGTACCGATGATTGCAAGTCCGCCTGCAGCCTTAACATCCGGTGTAAGCTTAATGTCGGTACCACGGCCTGCCATGTTGGTAGCTATGGTTACCACACCCGGCTTACCGGCTTCGGCTACAATGTCGGCCTCTTTTTTGTGGAGCTTAGCGTTCAGTACGTTGTGGTTAATACCCCTCATTTTAAGCATACGGCTTAAAAGTTCAGATATTTCTACCGATGTGGTACCTATTAGCACCGGACGGCCTGCCTGTGCCAGCTGCACCGTATCTTCTATAACTGCATTGAATTTCTCACGCATGGTTTTATAGATAAGGTCGTCGTGGTCTTTACGGGCTATGCCGCGGTTTGTAGGTATCTCTACAACGTCTAGTTTATAAATCTCCCAGAATTCACCCGCTTCGGTAACGGCAGTACCCGTCATACCTCCAAGCTTGTTGTACATCCTGAAATAGTTTTGCAGGGTAATGGTGGCAAAGGTTTGCGTAGCAGCCTCTATCTTCACGTTCTCCTTGGCTTCTATCGCCTGGTGAAGTCCGTCTGAATAGCGGCGCCCGTCCATAATACGGCCGGTTTGCTCGTCTACAATCATTACCTTGTTTTCCATCACCACATACTCAGTGTCTTTTTCAAACAGGGTGTATGCCTTAAGCAATTGCGTAAGGGTGTGTATACGCTCGCTTTTTACAGAGAAATCGGCAAAAAGGGCTTCTTTTTCCTCAGTTTCCTGCTCTTTGTCCAGCTTTTTCTTTTCAATATTGGCTATTTCGGTACCAATATCCGGAAGTACGAAGAAATCACTGTCAGTATCCTGAGAAAGGAACTGTATACCATTATCAGTAAGTTCTACCTGGTTGTTCTTCTCTTCTATAACAAAGTACAGTGCCTCATCAACCTTGTGCATGTCGCGGTTGTTATCGGCCATGTACTGGCTTTCTGTTTTTTGCAGTAGCTGCTTTACACCTTCCTCACTAAGGAATTTAATAAGCGCCTTGTTCTTTGGCAAACCGCGGTGTACCCTTAGCAGCAGGAAGCCCGCTTCTTTGGTTTTACCTTCTTTCAGCAGTTTTTTAGATTCTGCCAAAACACCATTTAGCAGTGTACGTTGCAGGTTTACAAGGTTTTCTACCCTTGGTTTCATTTCGTTAAACTCGTGGCGGTCACCGTTAGGCACCGGACCCGAAATGATAAGCGGCGTACGGGCATCGTCAATAAGTACCGAGTCTACCTCATCCACTATGGCAAAGTTGTGCTTGCGCTGTACCAGGTCGTCCGGCGAGTGCGCCATGTTATCCCTAAGGTAGTCAAAGCCAAACTCGTTATTTGTTCCGTATGTAATATCGGCAGCATAAGCGCGGCGACGGCCTTCGCTGTTCGGCTGGTGATTGTCTATACAGTCTACGGTAAGCCCGTGGAACTCAAATAGCGGAGCTTTCCATGTACTATCGCGTCGGGCCAGGTAGTCGTTCACCGTTACCAGGTGCACACCGTTTCCGGTAAGTGCATTAAGGTATATAGGCAGCGTAGCCACAAGGGTTTTACCCTCACCCGTTTGCATTTCAGATATTTTACCCTGGTGCAGTACTATACCGCCTATAAGCTGTACGTCGTAGTGAATCATGTCCCAGGTAATTTCCTTACCTGCGGCATTCCACTGGTTAGCCCATACGGCGTTGTCGCCTTCTATGGTAACGTATGGCTTAGTAGCGCTAAACTCCCTGTCTTTAGGGGTAGCGGTTACGGTTACAGTGCTGTTTTCCTTAAAGCGGCGTGCAGTTTCCTTAACTACGGCAAAAGCCTCAGGAAGCAGTTCCAGCAGGGTTTTTTCAGAGATGTCATAGGCTTCTTTTTCAAGAGCATCTATAGACGCGTATATGTCTTCGCGTGCATCTATATCCTGGGTATTTTCTACTTCTTTAAGGTAAGAGGCTATCTTAGCGTCTTTATCGGCGCGGGCTTCCTGTATCTTTTCTTTAAAGTATACGGTCTTTGCCCTGAGCTCGTCGTGCGAAAGTTGTGCAAGGGCACCCTCGTACGATTTTATTTTCGTAACAAGCGGCTGAAGTGCCTTGATGTCTTTTTGCGACTTATCGCCCACAAAGGCTTTAAGTATGCTGTTAATTAAACTCATTATTGTATGTATATAATTACTTGTTTTATACTGATATTGCGGCAAATTTAACCAAAAAAAAAGCCTCCTGAAAGAGACTTTTTCTAATTTGATCTATTTTGTGCCTTTAATATTCATCCTCGTTCCAAAGATAATCTTCGTCGGTAGGATAATCCGGCCATATTTCTTCCATAGACTCGTATATTTCCCCCTCGTCCTCAATAGATTGAAGGTTTTCAACAACCTCAAGCGGAGCGCCGGTCCTTATGGCGTAGTCTATCAGCTCGTCTTTAGTGGCCGGCCACGGGGCATCACTTAAATAAGATGCCAATTCTAATGTCCAATACATCTTCTAAACGATTAAAGTTTATGCAAAAATAAATTTATTACTGAAAAAGTCAAGTAAAATTTTGCTTATTTTATTAAAATTAAAGAACGTTTTAGGGTTATAAGCTGAAAATTTACTATTTACAGTTTTCACAATGCTGCTTAGCCCCATATTTGTGCGTCTGCATTGGCAACCATCAACCATAAACCATGAACAATTACAGCTTTTCGGGTATCCACTTTACCTCATTGGCACCCAAATCTTTTGACAACTTCCGTGCCAATACAAAAAGGTAGTCAGAAAGGCGGTTTATGTATGCCAAAACGTTGTCATCAAACGGCTCTAACTCGTATAAATGCGTAGATAAACGCTCGGCACGGCGGCAAACACAGCGTGCTATGTGACAATATGACACAGTTGTATGCCCCCCCGGCAACACAAAATGTGTCATGGGCTCCAGCGCGCTTTCCATATTGTCTATTTCGTTTTCAAGGAGTTGGATATCCAGCTCCGTTATAAGCGGAATGTTCAGCCGGTCTTTACCGTTCTTTAAAATGGCCTTATCGGGCGCCGTTGCCAATATGGCACCTACGGTAAACAGCCTGTCCTGTATTTTTTCAAGGATTTTCTTGTACGAAGTGGCTATATTCTGGTCACGAATAAGCCCCAGGTACGAGTTTAGCTCGTCTATAGTACCGTAACTCTCTATGCGTATGTGGTGCTTTGGTACACGCGTACCCCCAAATAGGGCTGTAGTACCTTTATCGCCGGTTTTTGTGTATACTTTCATTTTTAGTTGTTGGCTGTCGGTTGATGGTTTTTAGTAGCTTCACTCTTAATCTATACGGTGTTTACGTATATGGGTTTGAGTGAGGCCAACAACTAACAACCATCAACCAACAACTATTTATGCGGATTAGGATTTACATTATCGCTTTCTATAACGCCGTCGCGCAGGCGGATAACACGGTGTGCGTAGGCGGCTATATCTTCCTCGTGGGTAACAAGGATTACTGTATTACCGCTAGCGTGGATATCACCAAATAGCTTCATGATTTCTATTGATGTCTTGCTGTCCAGGTTACCCGTAGGTTCGTCTGCCAGTATTATAGACGGGTGGTTTACCAGTGCCCTTGCCACCGCTACACGCTGCCTCTGCCCACCCGAAAGCTGGTTTGGCTTGTGATCCATACGGTCGTTCAGGCCCACTTGTGTAAGCACCTCGGTAGCACGGGCATTGCGCTCGGGCTTTTTATAGCCTGCGTATATCATGGGCAGGGCTACGTTGTCTAATGCTGTGGTACGCGGCAAAAGGTTAAACGTTTGGAACACGAAGCCTATCTCCTTGTTGCGTATGCCCGCCAGTTCGTCGTCGCTCATGTGGCTAACGTTTTTGCCGTTCAGCACATAGCTGCCGCCACTTGGCGTATCCAGGCAGCCCAGCAGGTTCATTAGCGTACTCTTCCCCGAACCCGAAGGCCCCATCAGGGCTACGTACTCGCCTTTGTTTATGGTAAGGTTTACGCCTTTCAGCACCTTTACAATTTCGCTGCCCAGCGGAAAATCTCTGGTAATGTCTGTTATTTCTATAATCGGTTTAGCCATTGCTACGGGTTATTGCGCTTTAAAATTACTAAAGTTTAGCCACGGATTACACTAATTTCCACAAATTTGGCAAGCCGTAACTATTAGACGCAATTATGGCGCAGGTGTTACAATTGGCGTTGTTAGATTTTTGGATTATTAGATTGGTTAGATTTTTTACACACCCCTAACCCCTCTCAAGAGCTATCGTGTGGACACATCTTTGCGACTTAGCGGCTTTGCGAGGATTTTTCTACCACAAGGTGCACAAAGTTTTTCACAAAGGGCACAAAAGACCTAAATAATGCTCAATACGAACACGAAGGCTTTCCTTTGGAAAGCAAAAAAGTTCACAAAGCGATTTGTGTCCATACGATAGTCTCAAGAGGGGAACTGCCACTCATACCCTTTAAACTTCACTCAAATTAGGCAACAATTTTTACATCAGAGTGAAGCTGTTCCCCTCTTGAGAGGGGTCAGGGGTGTGTTACGCTTAAGATACCCAACAAAAAATTGGATTCCCGGAGCACATCGCTTCCAAAAATCCAATCCTTCTATAATCTGACTTTCTAAGAAGTCCAAAAATCTAACAATCCAAAAATCCAAGTAGCCTACCTCAAAACCACATCGCTAACCACATCGCGGCCAAATGATTCGTTTATCATTTTTACAATTTTTTCGCGGCCATAGCTCAGTTCCTCGCGCAGCACCGCCGATGTTAGCTCTACATACAGCACCGTACCCTTTAGCACCACGCTGCGTGTATAGTTATTTACCCCAGGCCCCATAAGCGACGCCCAGGCATCTCGCACGGCTACCACGTCTATCCCCTTTTGCAGGTGGTTTTGTTGTATAAAAGCCTTCAGCACATCGCCTACCGCATTAGAATCGTTTAGCCGTTTTGCCATTATTTAAGTGTAAAAGGTTCTGATTTTTTATAGTGGTATTCCATTTGGTGCTGGTTTTTTACCACCAGTTCTTTATCATCTGCGCTCAGCAGGGTTTCATCCCACTGGGCATACGGCGTAGTGTAGTGCATTACCACACTATCCCCCTGGCGCTTTATGGTAAAGCTTTCGCTCAGGTCATTAGCACGGTAAGTGCCGTCAATCTGCGGCATGGCCTTTTTACGGAAACCTGCCGTATCTTTTACCTCCAGGTAGTCTATAGTCGGATTAGCACCATAGTCTTTCTCAGTACCATCGGGCAGTACCACTTTTTCTATTTCCCAATAGCCGTTCAGCTTGGCATAGCTGTTACCTTCAAAACGTTTTTTGCAGCCGGTCATTGTGGCCAGCGCTAAAAAAATAAAAACCAGTTTCTTCATAACCGTAAAAGTATAGTGGGCAAATTTACGCATAAATGTGGTGTGCAAACGAACAATCTGTATTTTAAAAATCAAGTAAATTTTTACCACTAAGCCCACAAGGTTTTTCACGAAGATGCATAAGGCAAAGCCTGTCCGCCAAAGGCGGAAGAACACTAAGCTTTGCGTTATGCCCCGTGTACTTCAATCCCAATAATGTGGGATTGGCAACTTTTGGCAATAAACTAAATAATGCCTTAGTGTCCACCGTGAAAAACTCAGTACCCTTTGTGGTAAAAACTATTAGCCAGAGATTGACCCAATTTATTATCTTTGGTATAAAACCGCTTGTTTATGAAAAAGATAGTCCTGTTTTGCGCCATGGCCAGCGCAGCACTTACCTGTTTTGGTTTTAAACAAAAGCCTGAAAACGATATGTATTTCCCGCCTGTAGGCTCGTCAAACTGGGAAACCGTAAGCATGGCATCGCTCGGCTGGAACGAAACGGCGGTTCAGCCTTTGTACGATTTCTTAAAAGAAAAAAACACCAAGGCGTTTATAATATTGGTTAACGGGCGCATAGCGGCAGAAAAATACTTTAACGGCGGTGGGCCTCGCAAACCCTGGTACTGGGCCAGTGCGGGTAAAACACTTACAGCTACCGTTTTTGGCATTGCACAACAGGAAGGCTATGTGAATATTGACGAAAAAGTAACAACCTACCTGGGCAAAGGCTGGACAAGCGTACCACCCGATAAAGAAAACCTGATTACCTGCCGCCACCTGCTTACCATGACCAGCGGCCTGGCCGACGGCGACAACGAAGTAACACCCGAAAAACTTACCTATAAAGCCGATGCCGGTACACGCTGGGCCTACCACAATGCCTATGTAAAACTACAGGATGTAATAGCCGCCGCTACAAAACAAAGTTGGGAAGAATACTTTAACCAAAGCCTGAAGGAAAAAATAGGCATGACCGGCGCGTGGACTAACCTGGGCAAGCACGACGTATTTAGCGTATACTGGAGTAATGCGCGAAGCATGGCACGTTTTGGGCTCCTGGCACTAAACAAAGGCAACTGGAACGGCACGCAGGTGGTAAACGAAGCGTATTTTACCGATGCGGTAAACACATCGCAGGAACTGAATAAATCTTACGGGTACCTGTGGTGGCTAAACGGCAAGGAAAACTTCAGGCTACCCACCACACAAATGGACTTTAAAGGTCCGCTGATACCTGATGCACCTGCCGATATGTATGCCGCCTTGGGCAAAAACGACCAAAAGATATACGTAATACCGTCGCGGAATATGGTAATCATCCGATTAGGAAATGCCGCCGAAGGGAAGAATTTTGCCAAATCGGGCTTTGACAACAACCTCTGGAAAAAAATAAACGACGTTATAAAATAACGCCGTTTATGGTATTTTTTTATGTTTACAATTTCTTGCAAAAACGCAGCCGTAAACTAATTACATCAATCGGTACAGCACGTTTAGGGTTACACCGGAGTTATTAAACGAGGTATTAATATAGTTTTCCAGGTAATTACGCTTAGGTATATAGCGTACCTCGGCACTGATTTTTTCAGTAATATAGTAACCCGCACCTACGCTAAAATACGCGCCACTCTCTGCATCAACACTCCAGCCTGTACTTGACGACACACTAGAGCTGGTCATTTCACGATTCATCGTTACCTTAGTACCCAGTGGTACCAGTATACCTATAGTACCATCTATGTAAATACGTTTTTCATCGTTAACAGAAAACGAATAACGCGGCCCCACAGCAATATCAGCCGAAATGCCCGAAACTTTATAAACGTCTTTAAATGTATACACAGAACTTCCTCCCGGAGCGTAGGTACCGGTAACCTCAGTATCCATATAGTCAAAACCTGCTCTTCCGAAAAAAGACAGTCCTTTATATTCATTATAAAAAGAAACCTCTACACCGGCACGGTAAGCCAAAGCACCATCTGTAGCCGAAAAATTATAATCGGTAGTAGATGCCTTATTGCTGGCAAACATAACCCCCGCATAACCCAAAAGCGCAAAGTGGCTATCGCTTTTTTCTTTAGCCACTTTTGGTATTTCAGATGTGTGGCCCGTACAGTCATTATAATGTTTTAAGGCATCGGTAAGTGCCTGGCGGCTGTAAGCGGTTTTAGCATACACCTGCGGGCTCTCGCCTTTGCACAAAAAGTTCTGCGCCAGCTGCCTCCTAAATTCAGTGTTTAATGCTTCCTGGCCGGTTTCCAGCTTATACCTGCGGTATACCAGCTGAATATACCTTACGTCACCTTCCTGCTTGTAAAAAAACTTTTCATTATCACTTACAGTATTCACGTATAATGATACATTACTTTTTAGCAGCAACTCTAAGTACACTTCTTTTTTTACATAATCAGCCTCTTTACTCAGGGCTAATTTATTGCTGCCTCCATCGGCATCAATATCAACAAGGAGCTTGGTAAATATGCGGCCACCCACACCGTACTCCTTTACATTTTCAGACGAAATTTTCTGGTAATCACCTTTTTCGCTTTCGCTAAAACGCAATAATGAAACATCGGTAAAATCGGTATACTTAAAGTATCCCTCTTTTTTCTGCCCTGTGGCAGAAACATAATATCCTTTTACACTTTCCTGCGCAAAGGCACACACTGCTGTAAAGAACAATACAGCTGCAAACAAGCATTTTTTCATGGTTAGTTAGTTATAAAATACGCGGCAATATATTAATTATCTAAGAATAAACCTGTAAATAATGTTAAATCAATTTACATAAGTTAATCTAAACTCTAAATCAGGTTAAAATGTATAACGAAGGTTTACCCACAACCTGTTTAGTTTCACAGTAGTTAGATCAACTCCGTCATACTCACGCGAAAAATCGGAATGCACTTCCACCCCATACTTGTTATTATACTGGTAACCAACACCTGCTGTATAAAAGAAATCGCTTTTTAGCGTATATTCATGATAGTAGGAAACAGTACCATCTACTGTTGTGGTTTGGTGCTTACGAGACGTATCCCCAAAAGGTATAGCTACGGCATAGGCCACATCTGCAAACAACGTGTGCTTGCCTGCAAAATTAAAGTTATAACGTGGCCCTATGTACAGGTCAGCAAAGCTGCTTTTTATAGTATGGGTATCTACACTGGTACGTGTAGGAGTTGTTGTTGTTATTTGAGTTTCTGCAGACACATCTTCGTACATTGCCTTAAAGAAAAACGAAAACATACCCGATGGCAGGGTCAGCGCCATTTCTGCACCACCGGTAAACAAAGTATTTGTTGTACTGCCCGGCACCGGATCTATATTGCCCGTTTCTACTTTGGTACTACCCGCACCGGCCAGTAATGTAAAAGTAAACTTAGATTTTCTGCTGGCAGTAGCCTCCAGCTCCTTTGTTTCTTTTCCGCTACCTGTACAGCTATTGTACTTACGGAATACATTTTGAATCTCCTTTTTGCTATAGTTTAAAGACGAATATGCAGACACGTTGTCGCCGGGGCAGCTTACACTATTATATAACTGCTGGCGAAACTGGCTATTCTCCCCTATGGCATTTTGCTTGGCCATATATTGCTTGTACACAAGCTGGTTTAAAGCAATATTTTTACTCTTTACATCAAAGAAATACTTCACACCCTTGTCACTGGTATACGAATACAGCGAAGCATCACCGTCTATAATTAAATTCATAAACACAGTCTTGGTAACCCATACCGGCATTTTTTCAGGGCCTACATCAGTACCCATAAGCTTACTGTCATCAAGCTGTACGGTAAACTTTTTAAAAACCACATCATCACCCGCACCGTATTCACTTACGGTCTCAGGGTCAACTTTAGCGTAATCGGTTCCGGTTTCAGCCGATGTAAACAACAGGTTGTTTTCGTTGTAAAAATTAACCGACTTGAAGTAGCCTTCAGTCCTTTGGCCTGAGGTGGTAATATAATACCCCTTTACATTTTGTGCGTTAAGGGCAAATGAAGCAAAAAACAGCATAATAGATAATGCAAATTGTTTCATAAGTATAATTGGTTTAGGAGATAAATTGGTAATAAAAACGCTCTGTAAGGTGGCCAATAACAATCAGTATTGCTCCTGCTACAACACTTAGGCGTGAAAATTTTGTGCTATACAGTGCCAAAACCTGCAATACTATTGCAGCCACATACATACCCGATGAATAATAGTACGGCGTAAGTATATGATGTAAAAGTGACTTAGGGATAAGAGGATTGGTCATATCACTCTTGGCATCAAAATAACGGATGCAGAAACGAACCAGCTCAAAAACGGCTATTGCCAGGATAATGTAGTGTGATTTCCTGTTATTGGTTGCTTGGTTTTCGGTTGGTTGCATAAACAGCTTTTATTGCTGTCCCATTTCGAGCGAAACGCAGTGGAGTCGAGAAATCCCTATGGTTCAATGAAATTAAATCTCTTTAAATCGAGATACCAATACTGAGATGTCTCCGCTACGCTGCGTTTCGGTCGACTTGGAAAAAATCTTATTTAAAGAAAGAATCCACAAATTCATATTTGTTAAATACCTGCAGGTCTTCTATGCCTTCGCCTACACCTATGTATTTAACCGGTATTTTAAACTGGTCAGATATTCCTATAACCACACCACCTTTGGCAGTACCGTCCAGCTTGGTTACAGCAAGGCAGGTAACCTCAGTAGCAGCGGTAAACTGTTTGGCCTGTTCAAAGGCGTTTTGCCCGGTAGAACCATCCAGTACCAGCAGTACATCGTGCGGGGCATCGTCTACCACTTTCTGCATTACGCGTTTTACCTTGGCAAGCTCGTTCATAAGCCCCACCTTATTATGCAGTCGGCCTGCGGTATCTATAATTACCACATCGGCGTTTTGTTTTACGGCACTCTGTATGGTATCAAACGCCACCGAAGCAGGGTCGCTGCCCATTTGCTGGCGCACTATAGGCACCCCTACCCTATCTGCCCATACCTGTAGCTGGTCTATGGCTGCCGCACGGAAGGTATCGGCTGCACCAAGCACCACGTTAAGGCCGGCTTTTTTAAACTGGTAGGCCAGCTTGCCTATGGTAGTGGTTTTACCCACACCGTTTACCCCTACCACCATAAGCACATACGGCTTCTTGTTGGCAGGAATTTCAAAGTCCGATGCATCGCCGGTATTGGTTTCGCTAAGCAGCGAACCTATTTCCTCGCGCAGTATGCCGTTTAGCTCATCTGTGCCCAGGTATTTATCGCGCGATACGCGCTCTTCTATGCGCTCTATGATTTTAAGGGTGGTATCTACGCCTACGTCAGAACTCACCAGTACTTCCTCAAGGTTATCCAGCACTTCCGAATCTACCTTGCTTTTACCGGCTACGGCTTTAGATAATTTAGAAAAAAAAGAGGTCTTCGTTTTTTCAAGGCCCTTGTCAAGGGTCTCCTTTTTCTCCGAAGAAAATATTTTTTTAAAGAAATTCATATATACAGTTACTTCGTCTTTAGTTTTATGGGATAAAGATAAAAACAAAAAAGCTACTTTCTTTAACTGAAAGTAGCTTTTCTATATATTGTAAGGATAATTATTTCTTCTTAAGAAATGCATCCACCTCTTCAGGAGACATTACGCTTTCAACGAAAGTATAAGCACCTGATTTAGGTGATTTTACCATCTTGATAGCTTTAGTTAACCTCTTTGAAGCTGTCTGTAACGTTGCTACGGTTTTCTTTGCCATGACTCAGTCCTGATTATTTAATTTCTTTATGAACAGTTACTTTCTTCAACACAGGGTTAAACTTCTTGATTTCAAGCCTGTCTGGAGTGTTTTTTTTGTTTTTGGTAGTAATATACCTTGAAGTACCCGGCATACCAGAAGCTTTGTGCTCAGTACACTCTAGGATTACCTGGATTCTGTTACCTTTCTTTGCCATCGTGTATTATATATTAAGGAGGTGTAACCGGATTAATTATTTAATGAACCCGTTAGCTTTGGCCTCTTTTAAAACCGCGGCTATACCATTTTTGTTAATCGTTTTGATTGTAGAAGCAGCTACCCTAAGAGTGATCCACCTGTCTTCTTCAGGAAGATAAAAACGCTTCTTAACTAAGTTCACACTAAACTTACGCTTAGTCTTGTTCATCGCGTGGGAAACGTTATTTCCAACCATCGCTTTTTTACCGGTAAGGGCACAAACTCTTGACATTATTTCTTGCTTTTATATCGTTATTCAAAATCAGGGTGCAAAGTAACAAAAAATAAAAATATTACGCAAACGTAATGTATTAGTTTTTTAAAATTTCCTTATAAAGCAGTTCCAGTGCCTTTTCAGATGCCCGTGCAATCACCTTTTCACGCGGTTGACCAAAGTCAAACTTATGACTGTAAACACCGTTAGGCGTAGCTACACCTATAAAAACGGTGCCCACATCGGCCGCAGCATCACCCTTAGAAGGCCCCGCATTTCCGGTAGTGGAAACAGCATAATCCGTCCCGAATAATTTTTTTGCGCGCGTAGCCATCACTTCGGCCACCTTAGCGCTTACCGGGCTGTATATATCTATAAGCTGGTGTTCTACACCCAGCACTTTAATTTTACTCTCTGTAGCATAGGTTACCGCACTACCCTTAAAATACGCAGACGAACCCGGCACACTGGTAAACAGCGTACCCACCCTGCCACCGGTACAACTCTCGGCAGCAGCTACGGTAACACCTTTTTCCTGCATCAGGCGGCCTATAACCACCTCTATAGGATCGTCTTCGTCCATGCCTACAATAATATCACCTATAATATCCTGTAGCTTGGCAGCCTCAGCTTCCACTGCATTTCGCAGTTCGGCCTCATCGTTACCATGGGCGCTCAGTCTTAACCTTACCTTACCGGGACTTGGCAGGTAGGCCAGCTTTATAAACTTAGGCAAATTGTCTTCCCAGCTCTCTATACGTTCGGCTACGAGGCTTTCGCCCTGCCCGTACGTAAGTATGGTTTTATGGATAATGTACGGACGCTCAAACTCGGCTACAAGCTTAGGCAGCACCTCATGCTCCATAATATATTTCATTTCATACGGCACACCCGGCAGCGATATAAACACCGTATCGGCTCTTTTCATCCACATACCCGGGGCAGTACCAACAGCGTTATGTAACACTTTGGCTTTGCTGGGCACCAGCGCCTGATCTTTGTTCATTTGGCTTGCGGGGCGGTTCATTGCCTTTTCTATAAGCTGAACCACATGGGCTTCCACTTCCTCGTTTCGCACAAGGTGGTCGTCAAAATATTCACAAAAAGTGCTTTTTGTAATATCGTCTTTTGTGGGACCCAAGCCTCCCGTAACAATTACAACCTGAACCCTGTTTTGCAAATACGCCAGCGTATCCAGTATGTGGCGGCGGTCATCGCTTACAGAGAACATTTCAAATACGCTTATACCTATTTTATCCAGCGACTTAGCTATATATGCCGAGTTTGTATCTACAATCTGGCCTATAAGTATTTCATCGCCTACGGTTACTACAGCAGCTTTCATATTCTACAGGTTATAGTTTTTTTTAACTTCCTTAAGTGTATTTTCTACATGACCCCTCAGACTTTTTACCACATCCTTTATTTCCTTTCGCCTGCCTTCGGCCTTGGTCCATTTTTCTATGGCCAGCACATCGTCATAAGCCAGTTCCATTCCCAGCAAATCAAGCGTAGGCTTTATTTTATGTGCCGCCTGGTATACCCTTTTATGGTCTTTATCTTCCAGCCCTTCGCGAATGTTTTTTACCTCCGCCGGAACCTCATCAATAAAAAGGGTTATTATCTGTTTTGCAAAATCCTGATCGTTATCAGAAATCGCATATACTTTTGATAAGTTGTAATGAAGCGCCATATCTCGTTTCCTTATTACTTTACCTGAATTTTAAACAGCTTTTTTCCTTCCAGGTAGCCTTCCAGCACATCGCCTTCAGCTACCTTACCCACGCCCTCAGGAGTACCGGTATACAGTACATCGCCGGTGCGCAGCGTAACATATTTACTCACTTCAGCTATAAGCTCGTTTATTTTCCAAATCATGTGGCTTGTATTGCCCTGCTGCACTATGTTACCGTTTTTGTGCAGTTCAAAGTTTATATCGTCTACCGATGCGTAATCGGTTTTCGGCACAAAATCGCCCACCACAGCCGAACCGTCAAACGCCTTGGCTTTTTCCCATGGCAGGCCTTTTGCTTTTAACGCGTCCTGAACATCGCGTGCGGTAAAATCAATCCCCACACTTATTTCATCATAATACTTATGTGCAAATTTAGCATCTATGTACTTACCTACCTTGTTTATTTTTACAATAACCTCTACCTCATAGTGTACCTCATCAGAAAAATCAGGGATAATAAAGGGGTATTGCTTTTGCAGTACGGCGGTATCGGGTTTCATAAACACCACAGGTTCTGCCGGACGCTCGTTTTGCAGCTCGGCAATGTGGTTTACATAGTTCCTCCCAATGCAGATGATCTTCATAACTATAAAATTGGATGGTGCGTTATGCTAATTTATTGTTTAATTTCCTAAGCTTAATGGCCGTTAATACTTTTTTAGTATACAACGGGAAATCAGCACTCTGAAACCAGCCGTAGTAGCCCGGTTCCTGCTGAAGCACCTGCTCTACTTTTACGTTTTTAAATTTGCCAAAGGTAAATACCTCCTGACCCTGATCGTCCAGCGCAATGAAACCGGCAAAGTCTACCGCTTTTTTGCGTGTGGTAAATTCCGACAGCAGTCGCATATCGTTTTCAAGATCGTCATAACGGTCCAGCTGAGCCTTAAGTATTTCGTAAGTAGCATTAGTATCGGCAGCGGCAGTGTGCGCGTTTTCCAGGGTTTGCCCGCAGTAAAACTTATAGGCAGCACTAAGGGTGCGCTCTTCCTTTTTATGGAAAATGGTTTGCACGTCTACAGCCACGCGGTTTTTCATATCAAAATCTACCCCGGCACGCAGCAGTTCTTCTGCCAGCAACGGAATATCAAAACGATCTGAATTGTACCCCGCCAGATCGGCATCCTTAATCATGGCATACACCTGCGCCGACAGTTGTTTAAACGTAGGCTCATTAGCCACTTTTTCATCGGTTATACCATGAAATGTAGTGGTAATGGGCGGTATAGGCCTTTCGGGATTTACCAGCCAGGTACGGCTTTCCTTGTTTCCGTTAGGATATACCTTTAATATAGCGATTTCTACAATACGGTCTTTGGTTATATCAGTGCCTGTAGTTTCCAGGTCGAAAAAACAAATAGGACGGTGCAGTTTCAGTTCCATACAACATTTATATTATAACAAATATAGGGCAGCAAAATTATAAAAAGAATAACATCGGCGTTATTTTATCTCAAATTCGACCCTGACACAATTCAATTACTGATGCACAACAGATTATTGCACATAAAGAACTGACACCACAAAAAGTGTTAAAAAATAATATATATTTGCGTGCAAGAATAAAACCTAACCAATGCACAATAAAATTATACTCTTTGTTTGCTCGCTTTTTTTTACTGCGATAACAACCGCACAAAGCGAGTTTTTAAATTCAGCTTTCGGAAATAACGGCTCGGTATGTATTACCACACCCGAAGAGTTTTCTCCTGTGGTAATGGGCGACCTTGTAAAGGTAGGCCAAAATTACTACGGCATTACAGGCTTTGGCGCATACTATCTGATAAAACTTTCAAGCACAGGTGTAGTAGACAGCTCATTTGGCACAAATGGATATATTCAGCTTAACCTTGGTAATCCGGGTGGCGGCCTGTATGATCTTAGCAGTACATTTATAAAACATACAGCAGACAACAATCTTGTTATAGTAAACAACTCCAGAGGGCTGGCCGGACATAGTTTTATGGTAAAGACCGACCTTGACGGTAATGTTGTAACCGGCTTTGGTACTAACGGATATATAGACCTGGTATGGCCGGAAAGACTAAACTTTATTACGGTAGATATATCAGGAAACGAAATTATACTAACAGGAACAAACGATTCTACAACAGGAGATGAGCCCTACCGCTATGTAATAGCATTAAAATACGACCTGAACGGAAACCCTGTTACAGCTTTTGGCAACAGTGGAAGCATGGTATTTTATCTTAACGACGTATATAGCTTCCCCAAGGCCGGATACTATGACACCGCAACCGGTATGCTTACTGTAAATGTAGACGGCTATGCCGATACTGATTTACAGTTTGGATACTCCGGCCTGATGCAATATGACATAGCCAATGGTACCCAAAACACATCTTTTGGTATAAATGGCATAGTATATGTACAAGATCCTTACGAGACTGCTACATATAGCGTGATTACTAATTTAACTGTTGACTCAGATGGCAATGTATATGCCGGCGGGCACATTACTGACGAACTTTCTGAAAGCCATGTATTCTTAAAAAAATACAACCCCTCAGGTATTGCCGACGCTTCTTTTGGCGACGCTGGAACAGCATTATTTGATATAGAAGGTGCCAATTATGAAGCTGTAAGTACAATAAACAAAACCGCAAACCATGTAACGATTACCGGTATGTTTAGTCCTGAAAATGCAGCTTACGAAAAGCTTTTTTTACTCCGCACACAAAACAATGGTGCCTTAGCAACCGATTTTGGCAATAACGGTATTGTTATAGATGAAACTCCTTCAGGTGTTGTATATACGGCGTCATATAAAACACTTGAGGAAAATCAAAACCTTATTACAGTAGCCACACTTTCTAATGCGTGCACAAACTCGCAACCAAAGCCGTCGGTAGTGCAATTTATAACCGGTACGCTTGCCGCTGCAACTGCTTCAACAAACAAAACAGTACTATACCCTAACCCGGTTAAAGCCAATCTTTATATTAATAGCACTACCCCAATAAAAAATGTAGAAGTGTATGATATTTCAGCAAAGCTGCTTAGCGTTCCTGTAGATATCAATGCCCAAAAAGTAGACTTTTCAACACTTAAGCCGGGCGTTTACATCTTAAAATTACATACTGTAGATGGCATTACAACTTCAAAAATTATTAAGGATTAGAGGCTTAGGGGCATTCCCACACATAGTTTGATGTTTCGTAGGTTTTCTGCTTATAATCAAAGTGCCACCACTCGCTTTCAAAGGGCGTAAAACCCGCCTCAATCATTATGGTACGCAGGCGTTTACGATTTTTTCGAGCCTTCCTCGGTATGTCCTTATACGCATAATGCGATATTTCCGAAAACTCATCAAAAGCCCCACCCATATCCAAAAGTTCGCCGTTTTCATCTGCCAGCGAAATATCTACCGCCTGCCCCCGGTTGTGGTTGCTGCCCTTACCCGGCTTGGCCACGTACAGGGGGTTGTTTACCAACTCATACATCTTATATTGTATAGGATACGGACGGTAGCAGTCGTACATCACGAGCCTATATCCTTTTTCGGCAGCCAGTACATTTGCGCGTTCCAATGCTTCGGCAACCTCAGGGCGCAGCAGGCAGCGCGCGCAGGGATATACCTTTTCGTGCATAAAATTAGCCGTATCGGCATACGCCATTTTATTCAGCGGCCCCAGCGAGTCAAACTGCACCTCAGCCCACTCATCACTGAGCTTGTGGGTTATTTTTGCAGGCTGGGCGAATGCGGTTATGGTAATAAAAAGGAGTATGTAGCGGAATAGTTTCATGTAAAGGGTTTGTGTAAATATAGGGGAATTATATAAAAACAGAAAATCCCGCATCGGCGGGATTTTCAATATTCTTTTTTTGCCTACATTATCTTTTTAACCAATATACTGCCGTCCTGCAACTTAGCCTGAACAATAAGCACACTGTCTGTAACACCTGCGTATTTTAAAGATACTTTGTTATCCTGAAGTTTATTTGCGCTGGCTACCAGCCTGCCCGAAAGATCGTACACAGTAACCGATGACAATGCCATGGTAGGACATTCTACATCTACCGTATTATTTTTCTTAAGCGCGATAAGCGATGGTTTTACAACAACCTCAGGGGTTGCTGTTTGCAGGGCTGCACCTGTACTGTTAAAACGGGCTATATTGCTGCGGTGGTTACCGTCATAACGGCTGAACCTTCCGCCTATAACCACTTTATCTTGCTGGTACAATACTGCATTTACTTTAGGGCTATATTCATAAATGGTGTGGTCGCCAAAAGTTTCATCTAAGGTACCATCGGCATTAAACCTTTTAAAAGAAGAGGTAAGCCCATCATTTTTTATAAAAAACATTTTGCCATCGCCTTGGATAAAAGATAACGAACCATAATCGTTTTCAGGCAACTCGAAATCTGTATCGTAAATCCCATTTGCATTCATCCTGCGGTATATGGTTGTATTTGGCACGCTTCCTCCATTATATATTCTTTGTGACGTAATGTATTTCCCGTTATTATCCGACCATAATTTTCTCGTATTAGAAAGATAATCCCCCCCTATAAAAGGGAAGCTATTATCAACACTACCATCACTGTTTGCTCTCGCTATCTTAAGACCATTAGTACCGCCATTTAAACTTAACAGCATTTTACCATCAGGTAAAATTTCTAAATATTCTAAGGGACTATATCCTGACGTAAAAAAATATGTGGCAAATAACTGAAAACTTTCATCCAGTGTACCGTCTGTATTAATACGACATACAAGATAAGTATTTACTGTTCCACTACCGTATATTACGGTAAGTCCTCCGTAAAGCAATAATTTATTATCAGACTGCAGTTTACCACCATACAAATATTGAGAATAAGGCCCTGAAAAGAGTCCACTTAAATCATACGACATATCCAGGCTACCATCCGCATTAATTCGGGCTACGTATTTACGGGCCACGCCGTTATAAGTGGTAAAATCTCCATAAACTATATACTTACCATCACTTTGACGAACAACACCATTAATATTACCATTTGGTCCTTCTCCCGGGTTAAAATCATCCAGAAGTTCTCCATCTTCATTTATAAGAGCAAGCCTGTTCCTGGCTTCTCCATTATAGTATGTAAAACTTCCGCCAACAAGCATGTTACCATTACCTGCATATGCAATTGCAGTAACTGGGTTATTAGCCCCGGTAGGCTGCACGTACCCCGTATAATCTGGCGTTCCATCATAGTTCAATGGGAAAATATAATTTGCCGGTGTGTTATTATAATTTATAAACATACCACCTAAATAAATATTATTTTCAGTAAGCTCCACAGCAAGTATACTACCAACCGGGTCTGTTTGCGGAGCAGTAAAGGTAGTATCTACAGTTCCGTCTTCATTTAACCTTAAGCTCCCTCGCGCATAATAATCACCTAAATTCGTTATCAATCCCACAAAAATAATCTTACCGTCCGGCTGAATTGCTATATCGGTCACAGTTGCATACATGCCCGTGCCTATAGCAAATGTAGTATCTTTAGTCCCATTGGCATTTATCCTTGCAATGCCTTTATGACTCACCCCATACAGAGTTTCAAAACTTCCGCCAATGACTATTTTGCCGTCAGATTGTAGTTCTACCGCTCTTATGCCATAATCTGTGTACACTGGTGTAAACGAAGAGTCGGTAGAGCCGTCTGTATTAAAACGCCTTAACTGAGAACCTGCAACTATTACTTTTCCATCTTCCTGTAAAGCAATATCTAATATATTTGAGAAGTTTACTGCAAGATTAAAAGTTGGATCAAGCGTTCCGTCAGTATTTAGCCGTATTACCATTTTTACAACAACATCATTATAAGTAGTGAAACTACCACAAACCAGCAGCTTATCATCGGCCTGTACTTTTATTTCATATACAGAGTTATTAAGCACACCACTTGTAAACGAAGTATCCAGCGAACCATCACTATTAAGGCGTATTACATTCCCCACAGGGGTATCATTATATAATGTAAAGCCTCCGGCAATCACTATTTTACCATCACTTTGTAATGCTGCGGCAGATACCCAACCGTTTAGGGCGCTACCAATGGCAAATGAAGTATCTATACTTTTATCTCCATTAATGCGAACAATATGGTGCGAATCTACATCATGGTATTTTTCAAAATATCCATAGATAATAAGTTTCCCGTCCGGGCATACTAAAAAATCTTGTACAGCCCCATCTGTGCTGGCACCAATAGAAGTATCTGCGGGGTTAAACGTAGCGTCGTTAGCGCCCTCCTGGGCATAAAGGGTAAATCCCAATAAAAATACAGCGAGTAATTTTAAGAGTTTCATATATGGTTGGTATTGAATATTCTAAAGTTTAAGAGTCAAAAAAAATCCTACATTATCTTTTTAACCAATGTACTGCCGTCCTGCAACTTAGCCTGAACAATAAGCACACTATCTGTAACACCTGCGTATTTTAAAGATACTTTGTTATCCTGAAGTTTATTTGCGCTGGCTACCAGCCTACCCGAAAGGTCGTACACCGCAACCGATGACAATGCCATGGTAGGGCATTCTACATCTACCGTATTATTTTTCTTAAGCGAGATAAGCGATGGTTTTACAACAACCTCAGGGGTTGCTGTTTGCAGGGCTGCACCTGTACTGTTAAAACGGGCTATATTGCTGCGGTGGTTACCGTCATAACGGCTGAACCTTCCGCCTATAACTACTTTATCTTGCTGGTACAATACTGCATTTACTTTAGGGATATACTCATAAATGGTGTGGTCGCTAAAAGTTTCATCTAAGGCACCATCGGCATTAAACCTTTTAAAAGAAGAGGTAGGTCCATCATTTTTTATAAAAAACATTTTGCCATCTCCTTGAATAAATGAAAGTAAACCATAGTCAACAGACGAAAGTTCAAAGTCATCATCAAATATGCCGTTTTCATCAATTTTCCGATAAGTTACTATAGTACTATTAGGATAACTGTAAGCCTCCTTAGAAACTATATATTTACCATCATTATCAGGAACAATAGCAGTATTAACACTCACCATATCATTTCCAATAAACGGAAAGGAATTATCAATACTGCCATCTGTATTTAATCTCACAATTTTAGACGACGAGTCTGTTCCATCATAATTTATCAAAATTTTCCCTCCTGGCAATAATACCAATTGCTTCAGAAATGAAATACTTCCACTCCCTAAAAAATTTGACATAGGAACCTTAAAATTCTGGTCCAAGGTACCATTTTCAGTAATACGACAAGCATAATAATATTGACTCGAAACCCCGTTATATGATATATATAATGAACCATAAAGTATTAATTTACCATCAGGCTGTAACACCCCATTCATTACATTTCCTAAATAACCTAAATCATATGATGTATCAAGGCTACCGTCAGTATGTAAACGAGCTACTCCATAACGAAGAATACCATTATAATTGGAAAATTTTCCAATTACAATATATTTTCCATCTGCCTGCCTACAAATTGAAGTTACTTCCTTGTTAAAACCTAAACCGGGATTAAAACTTTCAAGAAGTTCACCATTAGCATCTACGAGAGCAATCCTATTTCTGGTTTGCCCACCATACTCTTTAAATGCCCCTCCTATAAGCATATTTCCGCTATCAGTTTCAACAATACTATTTATAGGATTATTTGCCCCAGTTGGTTGCTCAAAATTTGTGTAATCTATTGTTCCATCAAAATTTAAAATCCTTAGATAATTAGAAGGCTGCAAATTATATGAAGTAAAAACTCCTCCAACTACTACATTATTTCCAAATCTTATAGCACAACTTATATAACTATTACCACCATCATAAACAGGTTGAACAAACATACCATCACAAGAACCATCTTCAAATAATCTAACAATATTGTTAGTCGAAAAATTACCGTAACCAAAAAAGTATCCCACAACAATAATTCCTCCCTCAGGTTCAGAGACAACATCAAAAATATCACCACTAATACCATTGCCTACTTCAAAAAAATCATCGATGGTACCATCGATATTAATTTTTGCAATACCATTAGAGGCTTGGCCATTAACCATATGAAACACCCCTCCAATAAAAATTTTTCCATCTGAAAGTATTTCAAGCACCCTTATTGTTAAATCTACTCCAACAACTGAAAAAGAACTATCTGCCGAACCATTTGCATTGAAACGTTTAACTTGCCAATTATTTAAAGCACCCGCCACAACAATTTTACCATCTACCTGTATACCAATATCTGATACGGCTTCATATGTTACAGCAAGACTGAAAGTACTATCAAGCGTCCCATTAGCATTTAATCGTATTACCTTTTTTACAGCAATCCCATTAAAAGTAGTAAAAGCACCACAAAGCATCAACTTATCATCATCCTGTACCTTTATTTTATATACGTCACTATTTGCAGTTCCGTTTGTAAAAGAAGTATCCAGCGAACCATCACTATTCAATCGTATCACATTTGCTACAGGAGCACCATTATATTCTGTAAAATAACCAGTAATTACTATTTTTCCATCACTCTGTAAAGCAGCAGCCGTTACTGTATTATTTAAGGCTGAGCCAATATTAAAAGACATATCTATACTCTTATCGGCGTTAATTCGCACGATTTTATAGGAATCTATATCATGATATTTCTCAAAAGCTCCATAAATAATCAGCTTACCATCAGGTTGATTTAAAAAGCCTTTAACCGGTCCGTCTACTGTGGTACCTATAGAAGTATCTGCGGGGTTAAACGTAGCGTCGTTAGCGCCCTCCTGGGCATAAAGGGTAAATCCCAATAAAAATACAGCGAGTAATTTTAAGAGTTTCATATATGGTTGATTTAGTTCCAAATATAAAAAAAGCCTCACAAAGTGAGGCTCCTATATAAAATAAAAAATTTAAAATCTTAATAGTCCCTGTTTACATCAAACGCCTCCAGGTATTCGGCAACGCGTTTTACAAAAGAGCCGCCCAGTGCACCATCTACCACACGGTGGTCGTAGCTGTGCGACAGGAACATCTTTTGGCGGATACCTATAAAGTCGCCATCAGGGGTTTCTATAACCGCAGGTACTTTGCGAATAGCACCCAGGGCAAGGATACCCACCTGTGGCTGGTTGATTATCGGCGTACCAAACACACTGCCAAACGTACCCACGTTGGTTACCGTATAAGTACCGCCCTGCGTATCGTCCGGTTTTAGCTTACCTGCCTTAGCGCGGTTGCCCAGGTCGTTCACAGCCTTAGCCATACCCACAAGGTTCAGTTGGTCGGCATTTTTAATTACCGGCACTATAAGATTACCATTTGGCAGGGCCGCAGCCATACCCAGGTTAATGTTTTTCTTTTTAATGATGTAATCGCCATCCACGCTTATGTTCATCATCGGGAAGTCCTTCAGCGCTTTGGCTACGGCTTCCATAAATATAGGGGTAAAGGTAAGCTTCTCGCCTTCGCGTTTCTCGAAAGCCGACTTCACCTTATCGCGCCATTTCACTATGTTGGTCACATCCACTTCTATAAAAGACTGCACGTGCGCCGATGTTTGCACGCTCTGTACCATATAGCCCGAAATAAGCTTACGCATACGGTCCATTTCCACAATCTCATCACCACCGTTTACCGATACCGGAGCAGCCTTTGGCGTTTCAGGTTTTGGAGCGGATACTACAGCCTCCACAGTTCCCCCTTTGGGGGTTAGGGGGCGTTTTTGAACATACTCCAGTATATCATTCTTGGTAACGCGGCCGTCTTTTCCGGTACCGTTTATGCTTTCCAGTTCGGCAAGGCTTACACCCTCCTCTTTGGCAATATTTTTCACTAATGGTGAGTAGAACTTATCCGTACCCGAAAAATCTACGGGAGCAGCTACACTTTCTACCGCAGCAGCAACCGATTTCTCTATAGCTTCCACATGGGTTGCAGTTTCGGCAGGAGCCGCTTCGGCAACCGGAGCCGCAGCTACAGCGCCGCCTTCGGTTTCTATATAGGCTATCGTCTGGCCTACCTGCACCACATCGTTTACATTAAAAAGTATTTCGCTCAGTACCCCAGATACTTCAGACGGCACTTCAGAATCCACCTTATCGGTAGCAATTTCCAGCACAGCCTCGTCGGCCGCGATAGGATCGCCTACTTTTTTAAGCCAATTCGTTATGGTTGCTTCGGCAACACTTTCGCCCATTTTGGGCAATTTAAGTTCAAACTTTGCCATATTGTTAATCAAATGGTGTATTTCAATTTTATGTTTGCGAATTTAATAAAAAATCAAAGCAAAAAATATTTCGAAAACATTTTTTATCATATTTACACGCTTCTTACTGTACCACGGTCGTCGCTGCTGTTGCTTCCTATGATAAAACCGGCACCTTCGGGCTTCATTTTATAGGTAAACGCACCGCCGTGTTTTTCCATAAAGGCTATCACCTGTCCGTAAGACACGGTAGCCGCATCAAAGATAACCTCGGCACCTGTATGCTGTAAAAATACGCTTTCTGTCTGTAAATCGGGTACGGTTAGCAGTGGTTTTTGCAAAACCTGTTTCAGCCCCTCGCCCAGCAGCGCATCTTTCGATACTAAAATATACGACTGCGGCACCACAACTTTACCCGTACGGTTCTTTTTTACAAACATAAAAGCAAACGCCCCCATGCGCATAAACAAATCGAAAACGGGGTACGACCTAAAGTGCTTTTTATAGAAAAACTGCATCGCCTCCCTAAAACGCCTCATGTATGTGCCGTCCTTTACCGTGCTTTCTCCCTTAAAGTGAATGGCTGTTGCCTTTCCGAAGTAATAATTTCCCAACCCCTTTTTGGTTACAGTATACGACAGGTCGAAATCATCGCTATACATAAAGCAGTCCTCGTCAAAGCCGCCCACCTCCAGGTACAGGTTGCGTTCCATAAACATAAAGGCACCCACCAGTATATCGGTAGTACCTATGCCATTTGTAGTAACGGCCTTGTTATAGTATTTGTTGAATGATTGTACCCCCGGGAACATCTTATACAGCCCCGATATTTTTGTAAATGCCACCCAGGGTGTAGGCAACCCGCGCTTGCTTTCCGGTAAAAAGTTACCACGCCCGTCTACCAGCTTTACACCTGTAATTCCGGCATTTGGGGTATCGTTTACAAATTGAAACAGCTTGTCAAATGTATCTTCAGCCACTACCGTATCGGGGTTTAGTATGCATACGTAGTCGCCTTTGGCAACAGCCACACCTATATTATTACCTTTCGGGAAACCGCTGTTTTCGGGGTTTTCTATCAGCACTACATCGGGGAAGTACTGCTTCACCATGGCGCAGCTGTCGTCGGGTGAGTTGTTGTCTACCACTATAATCTCCGCATCGAGGTGGCGGGTGGCATGCTGCACGCTTTGCAGGCACAGGTGCAAAAAATGGCGCACATTGTAGTTTAGTATAATAACCGATAAACGCATTGCACAAAGATAAAAAAAGATAATGTGGCTACGACACTCATAATATAACTATGAAAACGCCTATTAAAAAGTAGATAAAACACTAATTTACAAAACATTAATTCTGACTTCATTTTTATTATCTTTACAGAAATCAAACCTTAAAACCACAATATTATGCCAGAAAACAATACTTTTCATGCAGGTATATGCATGGCCGGGGCAGTATCTGCCGGGGCTTACACTGCCGGGGTAATGGACTATCTTATTGAAGCCCTGGAAAACTGGGAAAAAGCAAAAAAACTACAGTCAGAAGGAAAACTTAGCGGTATACCTAAACATAACTTTAAAATCGAAGTTTTAGGTGGTGCCTCGGCAGGCGGCATGACGGCTGCTATTTCGGCAAGGGGTTTACAGGAAAATTTTGAACCTATAACACAACAAAACGTAAATACTGCCGGCACCGCTAATGCTAATCCTTTTTATAATTCTTGGGTAAACCTGAAGGAAACTGCTAAAGCCGACATGATGGCGCTGATGCTTGATACATCGGATATTGACAAGGATATCAATAACAGCTTTAAAGAAGTGCGTGCAGGGCTTAATTCTTCCTTTATAAAAGACATTGCATCAGATCTTTTAGGTAAGCCTGTAACCAAGTCTTACACACGTACTTACGTAGCCGAAGACCTGGATATATTTACAACGCTTACTAATTTAAGGGGATTTCTATATGAAGTAAAATTTAAAACCGCAAGCGTCGACCGTACCCACCGTATGCGCATGCACAGGGATTATGCTTTTTTCTCTCTTGACAATAATAAAAACGGATATATCCCGCTTGATTTTAAACTAAATAATAATGCAACCGAAATACTTAAAGCCGCTGCCATGGGCACGGGTGCATTTCCTGTGGGGCTCGAAAGCCGTGAACTTAACCGTGAGGTTAGCTATATAGCAAACAACAAATACCTTAACCTAATGAAAAATAAGGGCGGGGCAAAATATGAGCTGGTGGCTGAAACCGGGAGTTTTGAATCACTGAATGTTGACGGCGGCGTTATTAACAACGAACCTTATGAAATAACTGAATCTTTACTGGAAGACCGTCAAGGTACTACTGACTTAAAACGTTCGGCAGCAACGTTTGACAGTGTGGTACTAATGATAGATCCTTTTCCGAACGATGATGAAATTTTACCTCCTTACAAAATAAAAAAAGCCTGGAAAAATGTACTGCCTTCAATACTTTCGGCTATGCGGGGGCAGCTGATGATGAAAGATGCCGAAATAGAACGGGCGTATACTGACGACGATTTTACACGTTTCATGATACTACCCGAGCGCTATAATAAAAACAATAAACGTCAAAAGTATACCATAGCCTGTGGAGCGCTGGGAGGATTTAGCGGATTTCTTAGTAAAGAGTTCCGTAAGCACGACTACTTTTTAGGACGAAGGAACTGCCAGCGTTTCCTTGAAAAATATTTTAATGCTCCCGAAAGCGCAAAAAATCCTATACTTGAATCTGGTTATGAAGAAGATACCAAATTTGGTATTACATTAACTAATGAGGGGAAAAAATTACTGGCTCTAATACCTGACATGAGGGTAGAAGGCAATGAAACTACAGGTTATAAAATAGTAGCCCCACAGGAGGAAGGTATATATCCTTATCCGAAACTAAGCCTTAAATATATTATAGGCCTCAAAGACAAAATTGAAAAAAGGCTGGAATGTATTATTAATAACGTTTTGAATGAATACAAAGAAGTGGAAACTGATGCTACCATAAAAATAGCAACCGATGCTGAAAGGCTTATAGCCAAAATGAATGAAAAAAGTTGGCTTGGAAAGAAAACCGATAAGCTAAAAAAACCATTCGTCAACTGGTACCTTAGCATAGGCAAAAGCAATGTTAAAGACCTTGTGGCCGATGCCGCGATTGAAAGTATTGTAACAGACCTTGCTACACGCGGGCTACTTAAGGATGATGTTTATGATACTCAAATTGGGCATTAAATGTAACAAATAACTACATTTAGTCACCAATAGTGTAAATACCCTTTTATGAAAAGATTTATCGTACTATCCGCTGTGTTCTTCTGTTTATCGACTTACGCCCAAAACTATACCCGCCGCGACAGCCTGCAGGGTGGCCTGCGCCCCGAGCGTACCAGCTACGATGTGCTGCGCTACGACCTTAATATTAGCGTAGACCCCGAAAAGAAGTTTATTAAGGGGTACAACGATATTACCTTTAAGGCCACCGAAGCCACCAGCCGCATACAGGTAGACCTTTTTGAAAACATGAAGATAGATGGCATAACCCTGGATAAGGTAAAACCCACTTATAAGCGCGATAACGATGCCGTGTTTATCACCTTCCCGAAACCATTAGAAAAAGACAAGGAGTACACGCTGCGTTTTTCATATTCGGGTAACCCGGTTATTGCAAAAAATGCCCCGTGGGACGGCGGTTTTGTGTTTACCCAGGACACTAACGGCAAACCATGGATAGGCGTAGCTGTACAGGGCACCGGTGCCAGCCTGTGGTACCCCGTAAAAGACCACCAAACCGATGAACCCGACCGCGGTGCAAGCATAAAAGTAGCAGTACCAAACGGCCTTATGGATGTGAGCAACGGCCGTTTTATGGGCAGTACCGACCTGAAAAACGGGTACACCCGCTGGGACTGGGAGGTAAAAAACCCTATAAACAACTACGACATTACCGTAAACATAGCCGACTACGAACACATACACGACGAGTACAACAGCCTGAGCCTGGACTACTACGTACTGCGTGGCAACGTTGACAAAGCCAAAACACAGTTTGACGAAGTAAAGCCGATGCTGCAATGCTTTGAGGAAAAATTTGGTCCCTACCCTTTTTATGAAGACGGCTATAAGCTGGTAGAAACACCGTACCTGGGCATGGAGCACCAAAGCGCCGTGGCCTACGGAAACAACTACCGCAAGGGCTATATGGGCATGGACATATCGGGTACGGGGGTAGGTATGAAATTTGACTATATAGTGGTACATGAAAGCGGCCACGAGTGGTTTGGTAACAGCATTACCAGCAAGGATATAGCCGATATGTGGATACACGAAGGGTTTACCACCTACAGCGAAACTGTGTATATAGAATGCCGCCAGGGCTATGACCAGGCCATGAAATACATTTACGGCCAGCGCCGCAGCGTAGAAAACCGCAAGCCGGCCATAGGCATCTTTGGGGTGAATAAGGAAGGCAGCGGCGATATGTACTTTAAAGGTGCCCTGATGCTAAACACCATGCGCAACATAGTTAACGATGATGCCAAATGGTGGAAACTGATATACAACTACAGCACCACCTATAAAAAGCAGGTTATAGATACCGAAACGGTAGTAAACTTTTTTAATAAAGAAACCGGCATAAACCTTACTCCTGTGTTTAACCAGTACCTGCGTTATGCAAAAATTCCTGTGCTGCAACTAAAACTGGAAGGTACTATACTGCAATACCGCTGGGTAACAGACGAACCTAACTTTGCTATGCCAATAGAAATATCTTTAGGCAGTAAAACCCTTAGGCTTGATGCCACTAACGACTGGAAAAAGGAAACAATTCAGGCTACATCATTAAGCGATGTTACTGTAGCGGATAAAAAGTTTTATGTAAAGGTTGAGAAACTGTAGTTTTTTCTCTTGCTATCCCATTTTTCACTTACTGTCAGTGCAAGAAACTAAACAATCTGAGAATTAATTCATTAATTTTAAAGATTGCCACGCTCCGTTGCACTTCGCTTACAATGACATGACGCATTCGCATGGATTAACGCGCCGTTTTTCACGTCCCGTCATTGCGAGGAACGAAGCAATCTTATAAGGTGGTTTTAGCCTGACGATGAGATTGCTTCGTCGTTCCTCCTCGCAATGACAGACGGAATTGGAGTCAGATATACATAAGTATAAACTACGCCCTTTCCTCAGTAAAAAGAATCTTTACCGTTTCGCTGCGCTGTATCTTACCGGTGCCGGTTTCTGCAAACTGTGCTACAAACAGTACCTCTTTAGGCTTTTCGTATTTATCAAGGGCTATGTAAGCATCACTGCTAATTATATAAGGCTCTCCCTCTACTACCAGCACCAGTCTTTCGCCTAAAATATCATCCTGAATGCCGTGTACAAAAAAGCGCTGCGAAATAAACGACGACAGCTTTTCCTCTATCTGTTCGGGGTACAGCTTTATGCCGCCGCTGTTTATTACATTATCTACCCTGCCCTGCCAGATGAAGTGTTCGGCATCCTGCACGGTAGCTAGGTCGTTTGTTACCACCGTGGTATCGGCTACATTTGGTGCATGTATTACCAGGCAGCCACGGGCATCGGTACTTACACTTACGCCCGGCAGTGTTGTAAACGCCACCTCTCCAATACGCTTTGCTGCAATATGGGTTACGGTTTCGGTCATGGCATAGGTTTCCCAAATTTCGGTAGACAGGGTTTGCAGTTTTGCCGCCAAAGACGGACTTACCCTGCCACCGCCCAGTATCAGTTTTTTTACCTGGCCCAGCTTTTCAAACGAATGTTCTGCCTGCAGGGGTACCATAGCAGCAAAATCGTATACCTTATCGTTCCCTTCCAGCGGATTAGACACCGGCGGAGCCATATCCAGCTTCCAGCCATTTATCATGGCACGCACCAACATCATTTTACCGGCTACATATTGGGCAGGCAGGCACAATAACGCTTTGGTATGGCTGTGCTCGTTAAAAAAATCTGCGGTAGCCATTGCCGAGTTTACCATATGCTCTTTTTTAATGCGTACAAGCTTAGGTGTACCTGTAGTACCGGAAGTACGTATGGCTACATAATCTCTGTCATCAAACCAGTCCAGCAAAAAATCGCCCACAGGTTTCTCATGGGGCTCACCCTCTTTTATAAGATCGTAAGCCAGTTTGCGAAGTTCCTCTGCCGACAGGCGAAAACCGTTCAGCCTGAAGTCGGGGTGTACAAATCCTGATTCGTGGTGGTGCATAATGTATCGATTTTAGGTTGTTAAGCCGGAACTTCCGGAAGCACTATCTTGCCTGTAAGGCGTTGTTTCCAGTTGTTCCATTTATATATTCTGGAGAAAATAAACAGCAATATAGGGTACAGTACCAGCACCGGCAAAAGCACATCTATACCTGCCGATGGTGCTGTAACGTCTTTAAACACAGACGGAGTTTGTATGGCGCTGTAATCGCTGGTAAGCAGCAGGCAGGCCACAAGGTTATTAGCCGCATGAAAACCCAATGACAGTTCCAGGCCTTCGTCCATAAGGGTTATAATCCCTAAAAAGAAACCCGTACCAATGTAATACAGCAGTACCAGCGGCCCCATGGCTGCCACCTCGGGGTTGGCTATGTGCATAAGCCCGAACATAACCGAGGTTACAATAAAAGGCACCAGCCTGCTACGGGTGGCAATGCCTATACCCTGCATAAGGTAGCCCCTGAAAAAATATTCTTCAAAGCTGGTTTGCATGGGCAGCAGCACTACAGATATGGCAGTAAGTATAAGGAACGGCTTTAAGTGAAAATTCAGCACAAAGCTTTCGGGGCTTGCATAGTACGACGCAAATATGGTAACGGCGTTAAATGTACCCCATATAAAAAATGAGGTAAAAATCCGTTTCCAGTCTACGCTGCTGCGCGATGTGGTAAGGCTGCGAACGGACTGATGATGCACCAGCATTACATACCCTAACAGCATAAGCAGGAAAATACCCATAGGCCCCACAGTTTGTACAAATACAGGCATTTCGCCAGATTGCTCTATCTCCTGTTGCATAACAGCATTCTGGTCTATGTTGTAATAAATAATCGCGGCAAGGTTAAGCAGTATTATAGAAATAAAAAATGCCGAAAATGGTATGTACCTGCTAAATTTAAAATTACTGCTGTAAGCCTGCTCTATAAACATTATTAAAGAATTGTTAGTTTTTGTATTAGTACATTAAATATACAATAATTTGTAATGATATTGGCATACCTTTGCAAAAAAGAATTAAAAGTGCTTACCATATACCATAATCCCCGTTGCGGCAAATCGAGAGAGGGACTACAACTTATTGAAAACCTAAACCTTCCGTTTACAACCATTAACTACATTAAGGAGCCGCTTACCCAAAACGAGCTTACTGCCCTTATAAAAAAACTGGGCATAGCGCCTATAGACTTAGTACGCACCAAAGAAGCCCTGTGGAAAGAACAGTACAAGGATAAAAACCTTACCGATGACGAGATACTACAGGCATTGGCACAAAACCCTGTACTTATAGAGCGCCCCATAGTAGTAAACGCCAACAAGGCTGTAATAGCCCGTCCGGCTGAGCGCATCCACGAAATTCTGTAATAGAATTTAACAAAGCTTTAAGAATTACAGATTAAACCTTTTGGTATACACAGCGTCAAATCACCTAAACTTACTATATATTATTTCATGAAAAAACATCTGTACACAACCTTTTTACTTGTGTTTATGCTTATGGCATTTACCGGTTTTGCGCAATCACCTGCCCAGCGTGGTGGTGGCGGTACCGTAAAAGTTACCGGTAAAGTAATGGAGCAGGACAGCAAGCAGCCCCTGGAATTTACAAACGTTATTATACAAACTACTGATAATGTAACCGTAGCCGGTGGCCTTACCGATGCTAACGGTCAATATAGCCTAGAGGTAAAACCGGGCACCTACAACATTAAATTCGATTTCATTTCGTTTAAGCCGCAGGTAATAAGCGGTAAACAAATAACCGGAGATACTAACCTGGGTGTAATAACCCTGGCACCCGATGCTACCGTACTTAAAGACGTGGAAATTACATCAGAACGTAGCACAGTAGAGATAAAACTGGACAAACGCGTATACAGCGTGGGCAACGACATGATGGTAAAAGGCGGTACCGTAAGCGACGTGCTGGACAACGTACCTTCGCTTTCTGTAGATGCCGAAGGTAACGTGGCACTGCGTGGTAACCAGAGTGTAACCATACTTATAGACGGCCGCCCCAGCAACCTTGCAGGCAGTAACGTAACCGAAGTGCTGCGCCTGCTTCCGGCAGACTCTGTGGATAAGGTGGAAGTAATAACAAACCCATCGGCGCGCTATGATGCCGAAGGCGGGGGCGGTATTGTAAACATTATCCTTAAAAAGGGTAAGGCAAATGGCTTTAACGGATCTGTTATAGCCAATACCGGCGACCCGGCTAACCACGGTATAAGCACTAACCTTAACTTTAGGGGCGACAACTTTAACCTGTTTAGCAACCTTGGGTACAACTATCGTAACAACCCGGGCAACTCGTTTACAAACAGCCGTTACCTTGATGAAGATAACAACACTACAAGCTATACAAACGAGCGCCGTACTAACGAACGCCTTCGCAAAGGCTATAACGCCAGCCTGGGCCTGGAGTGGTTTATAGACAGTACCTTTACCTGGACAAATACGGTTAGTTTACGCCGAAATGTGGGTGGAAACCCGGCAAAAACCTACTACGACAACTATTTTGCCGATGGCAGTTTTAACAACACCCGCTACCGCTACAACGACGAAGACGATAAGGAAAGTAACGTAAACTACGCTACAAGCTTCCTGAAGAAATTCAACAAAAAAGGACACGAACTTAAGGTAGATGCTTCAATTTCCAAGAATATGGATGATGAGGATGCCAATATTTCGGACATGATACTGAATGCTGCAGATACATCAGACGACACATACCAGCGCACCCGTAACGACCAGGACGAAACCCGCGGACTGGTTCAGGCCGACTATGTATTGCCTGTAGGTGAAAACGGAAAATTTGAAGCAGGGTACCGCGGCAGTTTTGCAACCATAACTACCGATGCCGTAGCCGAAAACCTGGAAAGCGGTGAATGGGTAAACAACGCAAACTACAGCAACCTGCTGGAGTACAAAGAGAAAGTAAATGCCCTATACACCCAGTACGGAAACAAAATAGGTAAATTCTCTTATATGGCAGGGTTGCGCTGGGAAGACTCTAACATAGATGTAAACCAGCTAAACCTGGACGACTACCACAACAAGCATTATAACAACTTTTTCCCAAGTGCATTCTTAGGGTACGAGTTTTCTAACGGTAGTAACCTTACACTAAGCTACAGCCGTCGTATAAACCGTCCGCGCGGCAGGTTCCTTAACCCGTTCTCGGGCCTTCAAAGTAACATTAACATCTTTAGGGGTAACCCGGAGCTAAACCCGAGTAAAACACACGCTATAGACCTTGCTTACCTTAAAAAGTGGGATAAGGTAACACTAAGCACATCTGCCTACCTGAACGTAACTGACGACAGTTTCCAGTTTGTAAGGCAGCTATCGGGCGATTATGTAACACAGGCCGTAGGCGGCGAAGATATTGTAAACCCTGACGGTTCTGTTACCGTAGTAGACGGACAGGATGTAAGGACACCGGTAATACTTACCACCCCTATTAACCTTGCCAGCGAATACCGTTTCGGTTTTGAGTTTAACATAAACTACAATCCGTTTAAATGGTGGAGAATAAACAGTAACTTCAACTTTTTCCGTAACCAAACCAAAGGTGACTACACCTTTAGCTACCAGGACAGCGATACCGGAGAAACCATTACCGACTACCAGGACTTTAACTTTACAGCCTATACCTGGACAAGCCGTATCAACTCTAAAATCACGCTGCCATACAAAATAGACTGGCAGCTGAACGGCCAGTATGAGGCGCCACAAAAAAGTGCACAGGGCAAACGCCGCGCGCAGGCAGGCCTTAACACAGCACTTAGCAAGGATATACTAAAAGACAAAGCTACCATAGCCCTGAATGTACAGGATATTTTCAACTCGCGTAAGATGAAGAATGAAACGTATATAGCAGGCCAGGTACAATCATACAGCGAAATGCAATGGCGTGTAAGGCAGGTAACACTATCGTTTACCTACCGTTTTAACATGAACAAAAACGACAGGCAGAAAGAACAACAACGCCAACGCCAGGACGACGGCGGCGGCGACTATATGGGAGGTTAATTATAACGAAAAGGAGGCTTTAAGGCCTCCTTTTTTTTGCAGCACGGGGGCTAAAGCCCATGCCGCTGTCAATCACAAAAACAATTAGTTTCCTTCCTCAACGCTTACTTGCGCCTGTTCCAGGATATTTAGTTCTTGTATCTTATTGCTTTTGGCAGCAATAAGCAAATTAGCCGGATACCTGAAATTGGCACCTTTTATAATAAAGTCTACCTTAATACGGATATTGCCATTCTCCTTCGTTTCACTTTTTATCTCGTAACTGTCAAATTTTGGCAACTGTTGCAGTATCTGAGGCAACAGTAAATCTTCAGTACCCGGTTCTAACTGGCCTACGGTGTAGCCTTCAGCCAAATAGCCTTTTAGAGCATCGGCATTTTGCGTATTCAGTGTAGTCAGCACGGCATCAACCTGGGCTTTGTACTCACTTTTTTTCTGAGCCGACACTGTTAATGATGCAAACAGTAGTATTAGCGGCAATATCAATTTTGTTTTCATGACTAATTTTGTTTAAAATATTTATGTGTAGTTAAAAATGTTGTTTAAGGATTAATTCTGCGCTGTAGGCAGTTTGGTGTCTACTTGTGCACCTTCAAGTACGTTAAGCTCCGCTATCTTTTTATTGCTGTCCAGTATAAGGAAGTTGGTAGCGTAAGCAAACATGCCGTAGTCTTTTATAAAGAAATCTACTTTAAGCCTTACACCGTCTTTCTCTTTGGTTTCAGAAATTATCTGGTAACTGTCAAAATCAGGTAATTGCTGCAATATCTGCGGAAGTGCTTTTACTTCAGTACCGGGAAATACTTTATTAATGGTATACGGATCGTTTATTACGCCGGCAATAGCCGATACATCTTTTGTAGCAAACATCTTTTCCACAGCGTCTATCTGCGGTTTATATTCGCTTATTTTTTGTGCCGAAGCTGTTAATGAAACTAACAGTAACACTAACGGTAATATCAATTTTGTTTTCATGACTAAATATTGTTTTAAGATTACAGTACAAATGTAAACCGCTAAAAAGCAAAGGATTGTTATGTAGTATTATCTAGTGTTATTTAGTGTTAAGCGGCAAAAACGCTTTGGTAAAATAATTACATTTGGGCATGAATAATATGAAACAAACAAAAACGGGGATGTTTTGGGTATGGCTCTACGCAGGGCTAATCATACTGTTTTTTACTGCATTTCAGGGCTATTGGCTTTTCGATGTATATAATAGCAGACATGATGTAACCGTGCAGGAAACCGAAAACATTATGAAAGAGTACGTACTGGGGCGTGATGCACTAATACTTACTAACAGTATTTCTAAAGACGTTAAGGTAGCACCCCAAAACCTGGGTGAAATGATGGCACTGAAACCAAAGTCGGCGGTACATGTAGAGGTAGTAAGCGGCGGCGACCTGGACGAAAAAAAACTGACACAGGCACTGGACAGCCTTATGAAAAAGGACAAGCTGGTTAACCTTGTAAACGAAATGCTGGAGCCGGTTATGAAAGCAGAAATCAATAAAAAATTTCCGGGGTTGGAATTCAGCCTGAAAAAAAATGCCCCGGCCACAAATAATATAGACGACATTAAGGTTGGGTCTAAAACAAACCCAAAAGACAACTACACCTTATCTTTTACAAACCTTCGTAATTTCCTTATATGGAATATGCGCGGCATTATACTATTGTCATTGCTTTGCCTTGCAGTTTGTGTTACATCGGTACTGCTTTTGGTAAAAAACATAAGCAAAAGCCGCAGGCTCATGGAAATGAAGGACAACTTTACCCACAACATTACCCATGAGATAAAAACCCCCATAGCCACGCTGTTTGCTGCCACTGAGGCACTGGACAAATACAATATGATACAGGATGAAAATATGTCGCGCGAGTACATAGGTATTATCCAGTCCGGACTGAAACGCCTGCAGTTTATGACCGAAACCATGCTGAACAGCGCCAGCCTTGCCGAAGGTAAACTACAACTGCAAAAAGAGGAAGTAAGTGTAAACAGCCTGCTGCAGGAAGCGGAAAAAACGGTTACCCCCCTGGCAGACAAGAAAGAAGCTACCATAACTTTTACCGGATTACACGAAGATATTAGTATATTAGCAGATAAAGAACACTTAACCAATGTGTTGTGTAATCTTATAGACAATGCCTTTAAGTACAGTAAAAAAGATATCCGCATAGCCATTAGCGCTACAGATAACAATAATAATGTAAGCATTAAGGTAGCAGATAACGGCATAGGCATACCCCAGGAATACCAAAAGGAAATTTTTAAACCTTACTTCCGGGTACCCGAAGGCGACAGGCATACCGTAAAAGGCTACGGGCTGGGCCTAAGCTATGTAAAGGATATTATGGAGCTGCATGGCGGAGGCATAAAACTGGCAGAAAGCAAATTAGGCGAAGGTACGGTTTTTGAAATAACAATTCCCAAAACAAATGGATGATATTAAGGTACTGTACGTAGAAGACGAGCTGATGCTGGGCAAGGTAACTACTGATGTGCTTACCCGAAACGGTTTTTCGGTACGGTGGTTTCATGACGGAGCCAAGGCACTGGAGGGTTTTGTACCCCATCAGTTTGATATTTGTGTGGTAGACATTATGCTGCCCGGCATAGACGGCTATTCTCTGGTAAAAGAGTTCAGGAAAACCGACCCCGATGTGCCTGTTATCTTTCTTACGGCGCGTTCGCTAACCGAAGATGTGCTTAAGGGATACGATTCCGGTGGCAACGACTACCTAAAAAAGCCCTTTAGCATAGAAGAGCTTATGATACGCATGAAGGAACTACTGAAACGCCATAACAAAACGGCTGTTAATACAGAAGAACCTGCGAGCCCTGGTGCAGTAGAAATTGCAGGCCTGCACTACAATTACGAAACCATGGAACTGGAACGCGACGGTAAAAAAATTCTGCTCACCCACCTGGAAAATGAATTGCTGCACCGCCTTATAACCCACAAAAACAAGATACTGGAACGCCACCAGGTACTTATGGAACTGTGGGGCGACGATACTTTTTTTAATGCCCGCAGCATGGATGTGTTTATTACCCGCATACGCAAGCACTTTGCAGGTATAGAAAGCGTATCACTGGTAAATATTCGTGGTATAGGCTATAAGTTTATAGTTAAGTAAGGAGCCCCCCTTCTCCGACAGCTATCGTGTGGATACATGTCGCTTTGTGGGCTTCTTTGGCTTTCCAAAGGAAAGCCTTTGTGCCCATATTGAGTATAATTACATGTTTTGTGTACCTTGTGAAAGTCTTGGTGAACCTTGTGGTGAAAAATTTCTCGCAAAGACGCTAAGCCGCCAAGATTTGTCCACAATATAGTCACCAGCAGAAAGAAAGCAACTTCACTCAAACATCAAAATCTGTGTGAATTCGTCCAATACGCGTCATCAGTGTTCAAAAAAAATCAGTCCCGATAGCTATCGGAATCAGTGTTCCCAAAAACTACTTGTTACTTTTAAAAATATAGATTTCGGTGTTGGTACCCGTAATCGCATTAATAATCCCCGATACTATATCGCCACCCTGGTAGTTATAAAACAACGGCGAGTTACCGGCTATGGGCATGGTAGGCACATAACGGCCATCGCCCAATGAGTAATAATTGCCATCGGGTGCGGCATAAATGCTGCGGTTGTTTATTGCACCCCTGTCAAAGGTGTACTGGAAGCGCCCAAAAACACTTTCGTAGTTTTTACTGAAATAACTAAAATCGGGCAACTTAAGTTTCAGGCTATCCTGTGGTATGGCAGTAAATGATAGCTTTTTCTGCTGCGCAAAGCCCGCCGTGGCAGTAATTAAAACAGCTATGATGAATATCTTTTTCATATACTTCGATTATTTAAACATATCCCTGTTTTTCAGAAAATAAAGTAATGTAGCAGTAAAGCAAAGAAGATGACCGGTAGCCATAACAGCTTTTCCAAGAGGATCATTTAAATCTCCTATCTGAACACCATAACTAATATACGCAATGATATTAAATATCAAAAAGCTAACGATAATATTCGTGCCAGTCAGCAGCTTACGCAATTTATCTTTCATAAATAATGATTGGTAATCAAATATATAAAAAAAGCACCTTAAATAAGGTGCTTTTGCTGTAGAATATATAATAAGAAGTTGTTTTTATGGGAAAATACCCCTCTGCTTGTACGCCATTTCTATCCTGGTAATCGCTACTATATAAGCAGCAGTCCTCCAGTCGGTTTTGTACTTGTCAGCGGTTTCGGCTACTTTACCAAAAGCGTCTTCCAGTTTCTTACGCAGTTTGGTAATCACGTCATCCATAGTCCATATCTCACCGTTACGGTTTTGCAGCCACTCATAGTAGCTACCTATAACACCGCCCGAGTTACACAGGATGTCCGGAATAATCTCTACGCCGTTAGCCAGTAGTATAGCCTCACCTTCAGTGTCTGTAGGGCCGTTAGCACCTTCAGCAATTACGCGGGCTTTAATAGTAGCGGCATTTTCTTCGGTAATCTGGTTGCCCAGGGCAGCCGGGATAACAATATCACAATCGATACCAAAGAAAGAAGCACTATCATAATCGGCAGTAAAGCCTTTAATTGTAGCATTTTTGCTTTGGTAGTCAAGCAGTGCTTCAGGGTCTATACCATCGGCATTGTATATGGTACCGGTGGCATCCTGTACACCTACAAGTATAGCACCGTTTTTGTTCATAAAGTGTGCGCTCCAGTACCCTACATTACCAAATCCCTGAATGATATACTTTTTACCTTCAAGCGAAGTATTGCGCAGCTTAGCCCAAGATTCAAGGGTTACCACCACACCAAAACCGGTAGCACGGTCGCGGCCTTCAAGACCACCCGAACCTACAGGTTTTCCTGTAACTACGTGTTGGTTTTTACTACGCTCCGCCGGACTCTTGGTACTCATATAAGTATCTGCTATCCACGCCATCATTTGGGCATTGGTATTTACATCCGGTGCCGGTATGTCATGCTCCGGGCCTATGTTATCACCCAGTGCAAAGGTAAACCTGCGGGTAATACGCTCCAGTTCGGCCTGGCTGTACTTTTTAGGATCAAGCTGAATACCACCTTTACCACCACCATAAGGCAGTCCGGCAAGCGATGTTTTCCAGGTCATCCATGTAGCCAATGCACGTGCTGCATCAAGGTCTACCGTTTCGTGGTAGCGAAGGCCACCTTTGTAAGGCCCCAGTGCATTGTTGTGCTGCACGCGGTAACCGGTAAATACCTGTACCTCCCCGTTGTCCATTTTTACCGGGAAGTGAACTACTATTTCATTATTAGTAAGAGACAGGATTTTCTTTAAACTGTCATCAAGGCCCATTACACCTGCAGCCTTTTCAAACTGGTTTTTTACGTTTTCATACATGCCCGTTCTTTTGGGCGTTGTGGTTGTTGCCATACCTATAGTTGTAGCTTAATAAGACAAATTTTATGTAAGTCAGTCTGTATCGTAAATACTCTAACAAAGTTACTTATAATTATTATATATGCAAATTTTATTCTATAATATTATGACATTTTTAATTGTAAAGTTATTTAACACCTATTTAATATAAAAATGATAATTTTATATTTTCATTAACACGCCTTTTCTTTCGGCAGGTATAACATTTAAGGGCAGAAATGTTACGGCGTACCTCCCCATAATTTTAGGGTTGCATAAGCTATAAATTGATATATTTGCATCAATACCCCAATGTTGTATTTGTAAATTACGAATATCGCTGCGGGGCATCACAAATCACTACAAAATGAAAATAGAACAAATATATACCGGATGTATTGCACAGGCAGCTTATTACCTGGTTAGCGATGGCGAGGCTGCCATTTTCGACCCGCTGCGCGAAGTACAACCCTACATAGACCGTGCCACTAAAGACGGTGCACAGATAAAATACATCTTTGAAACCCATTTCCATGCCGATTTTGTATCGGGACACCTGGATTTGGCTAATAAGACCGGAGCACAAATAGTATACGGCCCTACTGCCCAGCCCGAGTTTGATGCGCTTATAGCCACAGACGGGCAGGAATTTACCGTAGGCAAGTACACTATACGCGCCATACATACCCCTGGGCACACGCTGGAAAGCACCTGCTACCTGCTGCTGGATGAAGACAAAAACATTCACGGTATTATTACCGGCGATACCCTGTTTATAGGCGATGTGGGCAGGCCCGACCTGGCACAGGCACTTACAAGTGAGCTTACGCAGGAGGTACTGGCATCGCACCTGTACGACTCACTGCGCAACAAGGTAATGGTACTACCCGATGAAACCATAGTATACCCAAGCCACGGTGCAGGCAGCGCATGCGGAAAAAACATGAGCAAGGAAACCACCGATACACTGGGTAACCAAAAGAAAACAAACTATGCCCTTCGGGCAGACATGACCCGCGAGGAGTTTATTGCTGAACTGCTGGACGGACTGGGAAGGCCACCGGCATACTTTCCACAAAATGTACTGATGAACATTAAGGGCTACGACAGCCTGGACAACATTATACAAAAAGGTGCCAAAGCCCTTACCCCTGCCCAGTTTGAGGCTATAGCTACCGAAACCGGCGCCATAGTACTGGATGTAAGAACAGAGGATGAGTACATTAAAGAGCATATTCCGGGTTCTATATTTATAGGGCTGCACGGCGGTTTCGCACCGTGGGTAGGCGCACTTATTATGGATGTAAACCAGCCGTTAGTGCTTGTTACCCCCGAGGGTAAGGAAGAAGAAGCCGTAACCCGCCTGGCTCGTGTAGGGTTCGATAATTCACTGGGGTATCTTGAAGGAGGCATAGCAGCATGGAAAGCAGCCGGCTTTGAAACCGATAGCGTACGCTCTGTAAGCCCTGAAACCTTTGCCGCAGCGCTACAAGCTGAAGCCTGTACGGTGGTAGATTCGCGCAGGCCGGGCGAATATGAGGCAGGCCACGTGATTAATGCGCTAAACATACCTTTGGATTTTGTAAACGAACAACTTGCCGAAGTGCCTAAAGACAACAATTTTTACCTGCACTGCGCCGGTGGATACCGTTCTATAATCATGGCCAGCATCCTTAAGGCGCGCGGCTACCACAACATGATAAACGTAGAAAAAGGTTTTGGCGGTATTAAAAACACTACGGTAAAGACCACGCTAAACCAGGAAGCATCTTTATAAAATAAAACAAACAATCTCTTAATACAGAAGAATTAACAACAGATGAAAAAAATAGCTTTGCTACTGTCTCTTTCCCTGCTGGCCATATCGTGCAAGCAGCTTGGCGAAAAAGAATACGAAATTACCGGCACTGTAGATCCTTCATGGGAAGGCAAAATGGTAATCCTGGAAAGGCCGCTGCCAAACGGAACCACCCCAATAGATACGGTAATGATACACAATGCCGAATTTAAGTTTAAAGACACCATATCTGCCCCGGATGTATACTACCTGCGCTTTCAGCCAAAATCGGCAGAAACACTTGATTTTGTATTAGAGCCGGGCAGTATAGACATAGAAGTGGACAAAGACACCATTATAAAATCTAAACTATCGGGCACATACAACAACGAGAAGTTTGAAGACCTGAAAAGGACCTTTAAAACCCACCGTATGAAGCTGCAAAGCTTTGAAAAAAACAACCTGAGGCAGTACAAGATAGCCGAAGAGAAAAAAGATACAGTAACCACTAACAAGCTGATGAAGCAACGCAAGGAGCTTCTTGAAAAGCTGGAAACAGATATTACAAAATTTGTAACCGACAACCCTAAAGCGTTGGCCAGCCTTAATGGTGTTACTATAGTACACCGTTTTCACTTTAAAGACGACAAAGAGGTTAAAGCCATGTTTGATAAACTGGATGCTGCCGTAAAAAACACAGTGCAAGGCAAGCAGATAGCCGATTACTTTAAAAGAATGGAAGAAGTACAGGCTGCTGTACCTCAGCCCGCAGCCGCACCTGCTAAAACTACTGTAAAAGTAGGCGACACAGCACCTCAGTTCTCAGGTAAAACACCCGAAGGAGGCCAGTTAGCCCTTGGGCAGGTAATGGGTAAAAAAGCCACAATAATCGACTTTTGGGCATCTTGGTGCGGCCCTTGCCGTAAGGAAAGCCCGGCTCTGGTAGCGCTTTACAAAAAATACCACGACAAAGGCCTTAACATTATAAGTGTATCACTTGATGACAATGAGCAAGCCTGGAAAGACGCCATTAAAAAAGATGGCCTTACTTGGTCTCATGTATCAAACCTTAAGCGCTGGGAAGACCCTATTGCCTTAATGTATGGCGTAGAGCAAATACCGGCTCCGTTCCTTCTGGATGCAAACGGAAAAGTAATAGTACGCGATGTTGTAGGCGAAAACCTGGCTGCAGAAGTAGCAAAGCTGATTAAATAAGCATACCGCAAACACAATAAAGCAGCCCCATTTTGGGGCTGTTTTCTTTTAAGCACGGGTTATCTAAAAAAAGTTTCAGCCATTACACACTATACATCAGCACATTAAAAAATAGTTTAGTTTTTAGCGTATTTTTTGTTTGGTTACTAAAAAAACAACACTATATTTGCAACCGCAATGGCAAAAAAACGAAACTGTTTCAGTTGAGTTTTATGGGGAGATACTCAAGCGGCCAACGAGGACGGACTGTAAATCCGTTGGGAAACCTTCGCAGGTTCGAATCCTGCTCTCCCCACAAACCGGAAGTTTTAAAACTTCCGGTTTTTTGTTTTTAGTATATCCCAGACCTAATAATAATGAACCTTTTCCCTACCCAGTATTCCGTACTTAAAGCCGATGCTGTGGGCAGTTATATAGCCCATATGTATGGTTTTACAGTAACCGAATGTAAATTGCTTATACATAACGTAAGCGACACCTACATTGTAGAAACACCCGAAACCAAATACATCTTTAAAATATACCGCGACAGCCATCGCCCAGAAGCCGAAATACGCAGCGAGGCCGAATTACTTACCGCTTTTAAAGATAACGGAGCCAGCGTAGTCTATACGCTTCCTAACATATACGGAGACATGCTTACCGCCTTTAAGGCCGCCGAAGGGCAGCGTTTTGGAATGCTGTTTACTTTTGCCCAGGGAGCACCCGTGTACGACCTGTGCGATACCCAGCTAAAGCTATTGGGCACAGAGATGGCAAAACTCCACATCATTTCATCTAAAGCAAAGCTAAAGCACGCGCGCAGGGAGTACAACATAGACACCATGCTGCGCATACCTTTACAGGTTATAGCCCCGGATTTTGAACAGCTACCCGAAGAATATGCCTACCTTAAAGAAACAACGGCTTATGTAATTACCGAGCTGGAGAAACTCCCGCTACAGGACTTTCCTACCGGTTACTGCCAGTACGATTTCCTGCCGAAGAATTTCCATTTTTCGGGAGAGGATAAAATAACCTTCTTCGATTTTGATTTTGCGGGAAAAGGGCATCTTATAAACGACATTACCACTTTTTACATCCACTACTTTTTTGATGTAATGACCGGAAAACGAACCCGCGAAGAAGCCGACCGCTGTTTTAAAGTATTCCTGGAGGCTTACCGTAGCGTACGCCCGGTAAGCGATACTGAAATAAGTAGTATGAAACTGTTCGGGCTTGGATTTTTTATGTTCTATTTTGGGTTCCATCATGAAAATTTTGATGACTGGTCGAACTTCTTTTACACCGAACGCTTTATAAAGGAACGTGTTTCCGTCATAAAAAAATGGATGGCCTATGCACCACTGCCTTTGTAAGAAAAAAAACGCTACTGATTACAATAACCTGCTATTTAACAGCGTTATAACACTATCACCACTACTACAAACTTTTTAACAGCCTTTGCTAAAGCAGCATAAAGGCATTATACCTCATTTTACTATACCCTAAAGGCAACCCCTAAACCAATGGCAACTACCATTTGTGTTTTTTGCCCTTACTTCTACCCCTAAAGAAAAATCCCTCTGTACTAAGTACAGAGGGATTTTCGTTTTCTATACATCATGCCCATCAGCGCTTTGTAACCTGCATTTTTTGTATGTATACTGCCAGGTCTACCATGGTGGTAACCCATATATCCTTTTCTTTCTTTTTAAGGTATTCCAACAGCTTACGGTGCTCTTCAAGGTCTACGTTAAGCGGATGCTCGCCACCCACCCCATGAAAGATGAATACGATAAAAGAACCTGCTTTCTCTGCTTTTTCCACCTCAGCTATCATTTGCTCTGCGGTAGCGTTTATTTCGGCAAAGGCATTCACATCACTCAGGTTTACTTCCTTTGCCTGAAGGTAGCCCTGCGCCACACCACGCCCACAGGCAAATTCGGCCTTCACCCTATCATAAAACAGTGTATCGTTTATGGTAAGGTCGCCACACGGGTAGGCAAACGTACGCAGGCTTTTTCCGTCTATGGCTTTAAGAATGGTATTGGTAGCACGTATCTCGCTAACCGCACGCGCCACGGTATAACGCGCCAGGTCGGTTTCGGGGGTTATAAACCCACGCCCGGGCAGGCTGCCTATACACGGATGATTAAGGGTGTGGTTACCCAGCTCATGCCCCTGCTGTGCAGCCTTCCGCCAATCGTCAATGCGGTTGCTTACCACGGGCGCATTACCTATCAGGTAAAACGTACCTTTAAACCCAAAACTGTTCAGCTGCGGGATAACCTTATCAAGGTGCACATTAAGCGCATCATCATATGTAAGCACCACGGCGCATCTTTTACCGTTCCAGTTACGGGCAGCGGTTTGCCCCTCACAAACACCAGCAACCATAAGTGCGTACAGGCACAGTATCTTTACTAATTTCATATCGTAATGATTTTAGGGTTATTTCCTGCCGTCGGTTATGCCCGGCCAGTTGTCAGTACGGAATGATGTAGCCGGTAATCCCGAATCATTAGTAAGGTTACCCTGCGGGTTATCAGCCCAGTTGTAACGCACGGCCTCAGGATTCTTCACCTCAGGTGATGAAACCACTACCCTGCCGTCTACCACTTTGGCATCAGCCCAGTAGAACTTTTTATCGGCTCCGGCTATCGCAAAGCCTTTCAGTTCACCATCTTTAGCCTTAATACCCTCCCTGTGAACGAAATCAATCACTATGGTATTGCCTTTCTTGATGAATGACTTGTATATAGGCCCTGTAAACGCAACATTAACGCCGTACATTTTAGCCAGTGCTATTAATGCCAAACGACCACCCACATCCTGTTTGTTCGTTGGGTGAATGTTATCGGCAGCACCAATGTCGGTAATTACAGCCATACCGGTATACGGTAGTGCCAGTGTTTTAAACTGTGCCTCACGCAGCTCAGCCCATTCGGCATCGGCAGGCTGGTCTTTTATTTGTTTGTAGTTGGCCAACTGCACAAAGTAAAACGGTAGCGCAGGGTTGTTAAACTGCTTGCGCCAATCCTTAATCAGTGTAGGAAACACCTTTTGGTACTGCTGCGCACGGCTGGCATTGGCCTCGCCTTGGTACCAGATAACGCCCGCTATTTTATATTTCTGTATCGGGTGAATCATGGCATTGTACAGTACTGCAGGCCTGTTTTGGTTCTCCGGCATAGAAGGCTGCGGAGGTAGGTCGGCGCTGTTTACGCCTACTTTATATTTCCACTGGCCCGATAAGGGTACCGAAAGATTGCTGAATTTTATAGCAATGTTTTCTGGTGCGTAGATACCACCGCCACCGGCACCGTCAAAACTGCGGATGGCAATTACGTTTTCCCCTTTACGGAATACCGAAGCAGGTATGGTGTATTTCCTTTGGGTGTTGTAGCCACGCGTAGCGCCTACCTGTACACCGTTTATCCAGGTAATTTCATCGTCGTCTACGTACAGTTCCAAAACTCCGTCGCCGGGTGCGCCATTTGGCAGGTTAAAGGTTTTGCGGTACCATACTATACCGTCAAAATCTGGCAATACGGTATTTTCATAATACGCAGGCACCGGCATAGTAGGCCAAGCAGCATCATTAAAAGCCGCTTCTGCCCAAATCATTTTACCGTCTTTCATGCTGCCTTCCTTAGCAGTAAGCTGGGCATTCCAGTCGGCCATATCCTTGTCGTATTTTCGCTGAAGCGCATTCTTCACCTCAGGATCTTCCATGGCTTCTATAGCCTGGTCAAAATCGTGTATTTCCTTAAGCGCACCGGCACTGGTCCAGGCCTCGGCTACGGTACCGCCCCAGCTGCTGTGGATAAGCCCTATAGGAATATGTTTTTCCTGGTACACCTTACGTGCAAAAAAGTAAGCCGTACTGCTAAATTCGCCTATGGTAGACGGGCTGCACACCTGCCATCCGTCAAATTGCAGCTTAAGGTCATCCAGCGGTTTTTCGCTAAAAACATGCTCTGCCTGCAACAGGCGTATATCAGGGTATTTGGCATTGGCTATTTCTTCTTTGTAGTTGGCCACCTTGCCCCAGCCTTCTACCGGCATTTCCATATTACTCTGCCCTGAGCACAGCCATACTTCGCCAATAAGGATGTTTTTCAGTTCAATTTTATCCTTGCCGTCTTTAATCAGTATGGTATATGGCCCGCCGTAAACAGGCGTGGTAAGCTGTACTTCCCACTTACCATTGGCAGTAGTGGCGGTGTAGGTTTTCTTGTCCCAAGAGCTGGTAATGATAACTTCTTTGGCAGTACTGGTTCCGAAAAAAGGTACTACCGACTTTTGTTGCAGCACCATGTTACTGGTAAAAAAGCTTGGCAGGGTTACTTTGGCGTAGCTGGCAGGCAGGCCAAAAAGCAGGCATAATGCCAGCATAACAGTTTGTAAGGTTTTCATGTAATGAGTTTTGGTTATTTGCTATTGTGTGCGGTACTAATGTATGAACTAAATACGGTGCTGGCAAAAAAAACGGGTATTGTTCACAAAACCGTAAAAAACTGTAATTATACAGGCTCAATTTTAACCAAATCCGAAAATAGTCTGGCAGCATTATTGCGTAACTTTGTGAAAACAGACACTATGAAACCCTTAGCCAAAAAGAACCGTAAAAGCGAAGAACTGTGGAATGCCCTTACCCACGGCACGGGCGCGGTACTTTCTGTCGTGGCGCTGGCAGCCATGCTTGTATTCAGTATATTGAATGGTACTGCGGTGCATATAGCGGCTTCACTGGTTTTTGGCATCAGCCTTATATTGCTGTACACGGCTTCTACGGTATACCACTCAGTGTGGACGCTAAAGTGGAAACGCATACTAAAACAAGCCGACCACCTGTGCATTTACCTGCTTATTGCCGGCACATACACTCCCGTAGCCCTCATCGGGCTGAAAGGCGCATGGGGCTGGGCTATCTTCGGGCTGATATGGGCGCTTGCCATCGTAGGGTTTATATTTAAATTCACCTCGCTGCGCTACAACGACAAACTTTCGCTTACACTATACGCCCTTATGGGCTGGCTGATTATTGTAGCCATAAAACCCATGATAAGCAGCCTTTCTACAGGTATGCTGCTCTACATTCTGGGTGGAGGGTTGTGCTATACATTTGGTATTTATTTTTATGCCAAAGAGCGCATACCGTACAACCACGCTATATGGCACATGTTTGTACTGGGTGGCAGCGCACTGCATTTTACGGGTATCTTTTTGTATTTGATTCCCTAAAAAGCTGCTGAGCCGCTGAGCTACTGAGCTGCTGAGTTTTTTGGCTTTCTTCGGAAAGTTTTTGTCCTTATTGTAAAAATTCCTCGCAAAGCCGCTAAGTCACAAAGATGCATCTATACGATAGTCCGGTTGAGGGGTGGTAAAACAATTTATTTTAAATCCCGCCTGTAAATTATGCAGGTTTGCTGCAAACACACTGCTATGGAAAACACCAAAAACACCGCTGTAAACTTTTCTATTCATTCGCCGCAATTTGGTTCGGAACGGAAAATATGGGTACACCTGCCTGTGGGTTACAACACAAATGATTTTCGTTATCCTGTGGTGTACATGAACGACGGGCAGCACGTTTTTGGGCGGGCAGAAGAAAAGTTCAGCTGGATAGCCGATGAGCGGTTAAAGCACGACCCCGTAGATGCGATTATCATAGGCATTGAGCACGGCAAAAACCGCATAGCCGAAATGACACCTTTTAGGAATGAAGAACACGGCGGAGGCAATGCCGATGTGTATCTTGACTTCGTCATCAATACCCTGAAACCTTATATTGACAGCCATTACCGCACTTTACCCGAGAGCAGGAATACAGGTATTTTCGGGAGTTCTATAGGCGGGTTACTATCGTTTTATGCCGTACTGAAACACCCGTACGTGTTTGGCAGCGCAGTAGCATTTTCGCCTTCGTTTTGGTTTGGGGAGAAAATTTACACACAGGTAGAAAATACGCCCGAAATAACGGGCCGTATTTACCTTATGGCAGGCGACCGCGAAAGCCACAATACTATACCCGACCTGGAGCGTATGGAGCAGTTGGCCTTAGCACGTATAAAAGACAAAAGCCGCCTGTACAAAAAGATAGTGCATAACGGCCAGCATAATGAAAAGCTGTGGCGCAAGGAAATGATTGAAGCCCTGCGCTGGATTATAGCAGGCTGATATTATTTACAATATTTATCAAGTTTTTCTTTGGCATAGTCAGCACCAAGCTTGTATGCAGTTTTCCAGTCTTCACAAGCTCCGGTAAGGTCTTTAAGGTTGTATTTAGAATTACCCCTGTTAAAATAAATTAATTGTTCTTCCTCCTCATCGGCTTTACCAGTTTGCAAAGCTTTGTCATAATCTTCTATGGCCCCTTTATAATCGTCATGCTCATCTTTAAGCGCTCCCCTATTCAGTAATGCACTGATAAAATCGGGCGCTATTTCTAATGCCTTATCATAATCGGCAAGAGCCGCTTTCCATGTATACAATTCCTCTTTTACAATAGCGCGTGAATAATAGGCATCCACGTCTTGGGGATTTATAGTTAGTGCTAAAGACCAATTTATAATAGCCCCGCTTAGGTTGCCCTCATTGTAACATTCAAGTCCTTTATCAAAATAAATGCTTTCGTTCTTTTTATCAAGGTCGGGAAAATGTTGGTTTTTAGCATCGTTAAACGCTCCGTAAGCATCAAGGTAGGCATCAAATTCATATCCCCGCTTGTACATATCCAGCATCCAGTAAAGCAGATTGTTTGAAGTAACAGGTAGTTCATTGGTAACACCATTAAGTTCCCATATATCTTCAAATTGTTTTATCCCCTGTATTTTGTATGGGTAGTGTTCGGTTATAAATGTGCTAAGCGCTTCCAGGTTTTCTTTACTATCTGAAATGAAAGTAAAGTCCACCGGCAATAAGGCATTATCCTTCAAACCGTTGTCTACCATATTTCCATATACATCTTCAGCAGAAACCATTTCCTTACCAAAACCTTCAACGAAATCATCCCAGGTAAAATAAGTGTTATCCATTTTATTTTGTGCTTTTACGGTTAGTGTAACCATCATTAAAAATAACAGCAGGTATATAGGTTTCATTCTGAATGATTGGTTTACATGCCAATATTACAAATAAAAAAGGGAATCAACAGATTCCCCTTTTTTATCATTTTTTAATTAAACCCTGCATTAATGCGGTAGTTTCTTTTTAAGCACACCGTACAGCCAGGTACCCAGCAATGCACCGATAAGCACAATACCGATACCCATAAAGCCTGAGCCTATAAGTATAAATATAGGCCCCGGGCAGGTGCCCACAAGCCCCCAACCTAAACCAAAGATTAGTCCGCCCACAAAATAGTTGGTAAAACCTTTGTCCTTATCCGGTGGGGCTATAAGTTGGCCATTGGTATCTTTTACGCCTTTGCGTTTAAAAAGTTGCAGGCCTATAAGCCCGGTGCATACCGCCACGCCAATAATGCCGAACATGTGGAACGACTGAAAGTGGAACATTTCATATATGCGGTACCACGACACGGCTTCTGATTTTGTAAGCACGATGCCGAATACTATTCCTACGAGTATAAATCTCAATAATTTCATCTTATCCAAAAATTAAAGGCAACAAAAACCACGACATAATAAGTCCCCCGATAAAGAAACCCATAACAGCAATAAGGCTGGGCAATTGCAGGTTACTAAGCCCCGTAATGGCGTGCCCCGAGGTACACCCACCACCATAACGCGTACCGAAACCTACCAGTATACCGCCTACAAGCAGTATGGCTATAATTTTAGGGTCAGATAACGCATCGGTACCGGCAAGGGCATCGGGCAGTAGTTTACCGTTTGGTGCATCTATGTGCATTTGTTGCAGTTCGGTAACGATTTTAGGATTTAGCTGTACGCTTTTAGTAGTATCGGTAAGATAGTGCGTAGCTATAAAACCGCCCATCATGGCACCTGCCACTACGGCAAGGTTCCAGCGCTGCGCTTTCCAGTCAAACCTGAAGAATTCTGATGTTTTGCCCGCGCCCAGTATAGAGCACATGGTGCGCAGGTTGCTGCTCATACCAAAGGTTTTACCAAAGTAAACCAGCAGCAGCATTACCACGCCTATTATAAAGCCCGACAAATACCAGGGCCAGGTTCCGAAAAAACTGTACATATCATTATAATGTTGAGTCCGGCAAAAGTAGCCATTTTATTTCTTAAAAGATAAGCGGCATACTTTTTTAGGTTTATGCAAAAAAGTATACTTTTGGTAAAACAATTTTGCTTTATGAAAAAACTTTTGCTACTGGGATTCCTGGCGCTAACTGTGGCCTGCACAAGCACAAAGAACACCATACAAAACATAGACGACAACGCTGTAATGCCGGCACTGTCTAAAGAAAAATACTTTGTAATAACCGAAACCGCTACCGATAAAAAATACGGTTACAACCAGGATTACCCCATAAACCTGGGCTTCCTGCCGTTCCAGAGTGCAGAGGTAAATGTAAGGCGCTTTTTTGGCGGGCTTACCGGCCCCGAAGGGCAAACGCTTACCTACACCAAGGTAGACGCATGCTGCCCTTTCCCTACAAAAAAATTCAACATGGGTGCCGGACTGCTGGATGTGTATGAGGTAAGCTGGGAGGGGCTTAGCGAACCAAAAAAGCTGTACATAAACCTGTACGAAAAGGGTAAGGTAATGGCTCCGGTGGGTTTTGGTATAAAAAAGCCCTAATTTGGTATAATTTGCATTATAATACACAAAGCCTTCTGTAACAGGAAGGCTTTTTTCTTTGTATCTTTGCGCCACATTTTAAACATGGAAAATGGACTTAAACAACATCCCTAAAATAAAACACACCGATAGCGGTAATTTTTTCCTTTTATCAGGCCCATGTGCTATTGAAGGCGAAGAAATGGCTCTGCGTATAGCCGAACATATTGTAAAAGTAACCGACAGGCTAAAAATACCTTATGTTTTTAAAGGCTCATTTAAAAAAGCAAACCGCAGCCGCGTAGACAGCTTTACCGGTATAGGCGACGAAAAAGCGCTTAAAATACTGCAAAAAGTATCGGAAACTTTTGATATACCTACCGTTACAGACATCCACACTAATGAAGATGCAGCCATGGCTGCACAGTATGTAGATGTACTGCAAATACCGGCATTCCTGGTAAGGCAAACCGACCTTGTGGTGGCTGCCGCCGAAACCGGAAGGACTGTAAACCTGAAAAAAGGCCAGTTTATGAGCCCGGAGAGCATGAAGCACGCCGTACAAAAAGTACTGGACAGCAACAACAACAAAGTTATGGTAACCGACCGCGGTACCATGTTTGGCTACCAGGACATGATTGTAGACTTCCGTGGTATACCTACCATGAAAAAGTTTGCCTCTACCGTGCTGGACGTAACCCACTCATTACAGCAGCCAAACCAGGAAGCAGGCGTTACAGGCGGAAGGCCCGATATGATAGAAACCATAGCCCGTGCCGGTATAGCCACCGGTGTAGACGGTATTTTTATAGAAACGCACTTTGACCCGGCTAATGCCAAGAGCGACGGGGCTAACATGCTGCACCTGGATTATTTTGAGGGGCTTATGGAAAAGCTTACAGCAATAAGAACCACCATTAACGGGTTCTAAGCGCTGCATAGACCAATAACACACTCACACATCACATATAATGAAGCAACCTTTACTTAAGGTTGTACTAGCTTTTTGTGTTTTTTCACAGTACACCTTTGCACAAGACGTGCCTGCAAGTCCTGAAAAATACACAGCCCATAACAAAGGCAAATTTTACATTTACTGGGGCGGTAACCGCGACAGTTATTCGAAGTCGGACATTAACTTTACGGGAGACGGGTACAACTTTACCCTGCACGACGTTACTGCCCACGACAAACCGAAAGGATGGCATGTGGATTATATTAATCCCGCCAATATGACAATCCCTCAAACCAATTTCAGGGTGGGGTATTTTATTAACGACCATTACAACATTAACGCAGGTTTGGATCACATGAAATATGTAATGACCCAAAACCAAACGGTAAATGTAAATGGCTACATAGACCTGCCATCGGACCAGGCCGGAAGCGCGTTTAACGGTATATACAACAATGTACCTGTAAACATGACCGAGGACTTCCTTACCTTTGAACACACCGACGGACTTAACTACGTAAACGCCGGTATAGCCCGCGTAGACGACCTGTCTAAATACATAGGTATAAACAATACCGATAAAATTCAGGTAAACTTTACCGTAGGTGTAGACGGAGGTTTCCTTTACCCTAAAACCAATGCCAAGGTACTGGGTAAACAACGCCACGACGATTTCCACATTTCGGGATATGGTGTAGGAGCCAAGGCCGGGCTAAACATTACCTTCTTTAAATACTTCTTTGTACAAACCGAATACAAAACCGGTTACATAGAAATGAACGACATCCGTACTACGTACCAGGGTGCCGACCGCGCCTCGCAGCACTTTACATTCGCACAGCGTATTATAGTGTTTGGCGGTATTTTCAGGTTATAAAAAACTACAATACCACATATAAATGCCTTCCTTTCGGGAGGCATTTTTTATTACAGCCCCCAAAGTTTCAGTTTTCATAAACTTTGGCTAAATTAGCCGTATAAACAAACATTAGAGCATGGATATCCTCCAACAGATAACCGCACTACGCGACGAACTGAACCAGCATAACTACAACTACTACGTGCTTGATGCACCTACCATAACCGACTTTGAGTTTGACATGAAGCTGAAAGAACTTCAGCAGCTTGAAACACAGTACCCTGAATATAACGACCCTTCCTCTCCTACCCAGCGTGTGGGCGGCGCCGTAACCAAAAACTTTACTACCATAGCGCACGAGTACCGTATGTATTCGCTGGACAATGCCTACAGTGTAGAAGAATTACAGGACTGGGAAAAACGAGTACAGAAAGGCCTGGGCACTGATAACGTGCAGTATACCTGCGAGCTGAAATACGACGGGGCATCGATAAGCATATCATACGAAAACGGGCAGCTGGTAAAAGCCGTAACCCGTGGCGATGGTTTTCAGGGGGATGAAGTAACCACCAATATAAAAACCATACGTTCGGTTCCGTTGAAGCTGAAAGGCGATTTCCCTGCAAAGTTTGACATCCGTGGCGAAATTATATTACCGCTGGAAGGTTTTAATAAAATGAACGCCGAGCTTATAGAAATAGGCGAAACACCTTACAGCAACCCGCGAAACACTGCTTCGGGCAGCCTTAAATTACAGGATAGTGCCGAGGTAGCCAAGCGTCCGCTGGACTGCCTGCTATACTCGCTTATAGGTCCTAACCTGCCCATAGACACCCAGTTTCACGGTCTTGAAAAAGCGCGCGAATGGGGCTTTAAAGTACCGAAAGAATCAAAGCTGGCGGGCAGCATGGCCGATGTACTGGCTTTTATAGAACACTGGGACCACCACCGCCACGACCTGCCTTTTGAAACTGATGGCGTGGTAATAAAAGTAAACGACCTGCACCAGCAAGACGAACTGGGCTACACCGCCAAGAGCCCGCGCTGGGCTGTAGCCTATAAATTTAAAGCCGAACGCGTAAGCACCAAGCTAAATAGCATAAGCTACCAGGTGGGGCGCACCGGTGCCATAACCCCTGTAGCCAACCTTGAGCCGGTACAGCTGGCAGGTACTATTGTAAAACGTGCCTCGCTGCATAATGCCGACCAGATAGAAAAACTGGATGTACGCATAGGCGACGAGGTGTTTGTAGAAAAAGGCGGCGAAATTATTCCGAAGATTATTGCCGTGGATTTTACCAAACGCCCTGCCGACAGCGAGCCTACCGTGTACATAACCCATTGCCCGGAATGCAGCACCGAACTGGAACGCAAAGAGGGCGAAGCACAGCACTACTGCCCTAACTTTTACGGTTGCCCGCCACAAATTATAGGGCGTGTACAGCACTACATATCGCGTAAAGCAATGGACATTGAAGGCCTGGGTGGCGAAACCGTAGCCTTGCTGTACAATGCCGGACTGATAGAAAATTATGCCGACCTGTACGACCTTACAAAAGAACAAGTGGTACCACTGGAGCGCATGGCAGATAAATCGGCACAGAACCTTGTAGATGGTGTAGAGAAATCGAAAGAAGTACCGTTTGAGCGCGTACTGTATGCGCTCGGTATTCGTTATGTGGGCGAAACCGTAGCCAAGAAGCTTGCCAAGCATTATAAAACCATAGACAACCTTGCAGCAGCCACCTTAATGGATTTGATACTGGTAGATGAAATAGGCGACCGCATAGCACAAAGCGTGGTGGATTTCTTTGAAAATGAAAAGAACCGCACCATTATAGAGCGCCTTAAAGGCTATGGCGTACAACTGGAATCTACCGCTGTAGAGGTTACCCCTGCCAGTGATTTGCTTGCAGGTAAAACCTTGGTGGTTTCGGGTGTATTTACAAAATTCAGCCGCGACGAACTGAAGAATGCAATTGAAGCAAACGGCGGTAAAGTAGGCAGCTCTATCTCTAAAAAGACGGATTATGTAGTAGCCGGAGACAACATGGGGCCGTCTAAACTTGAAAAAGCAACCCAGCTTGGAGTGAAGATTATTAGCGAAGATGAATTTCTTGAGCTACTTAGCTCATAAGACGTTAAGCAATATTATAACCTAAAAACCAACCAACTATGAAAAACTTTTGTATTGTTATTAGTTATATTGTGCTATTGGTTTCGTGTAAATCTAAGCAGATAGATACTGTAAGTTCAAGTCCTTTAGCTGATGACGGCTATCCGCGTAAAAGTGAAAATTCTAATGTAGATGTAGCCATAAGGCAAGGCAGTTCTGTGCAAAAAAAAGAAGACAGCGTTGCCAAAATAAATCAATGGAAAATACTTAAAAACGGCTTTTTGTGGGTAAATAACAAAGGGGAGTTAGGGTTCATATCTTCCTATCGCGTAAATGAATTTTCATCTGCCGACACGTACCTAACGCATTTTACAAATGAGAATATTTCGTTGCAGTCTGTTATAGATACCTCTTCTTTCATGCAGGTTAAGAAGTTAAGTTCCAATAGAACACTATTCAGGGGTGCATATTTTAAAGATAAAAAAAACGTGTATCATTTCTCTAAAAACTATAACGATAAGCCCGATACTTTTACTATTCAAAAAGAGGCAGACCAAGCCACTTTTGAGGTTTTAAGTAACTGCTACGCCAGAGATAAAAACTACGTTTATGATTTGCATAACGGGAGAATGGACAGCATAGACCCAAAGAAATTTAAGGTTATAGTATACAAGGAACAATGCATTGGAAAATTTAATAATACGTATTACTATAATGGGCATATAATGTCTTTACAGATGAGGAATGGTGAAGAAATGCAGGAAATTATAAAACAATTTGATAAACTGTAACTAAGTTTAAAGTAGCAAAGTCCTCCTCAGAAGCTAAGCGGCTCAGTAACTCAGAAGCTCTTAAAAAATGAACATAAAACTACTTGCCATAGGCAAAACCGATAACAAAGCCCTGCAAACGCTGATTGATGATTACACCAAACGGCTGGGCTTTTATGTGAAGTTTGATTTGGAAATCATCCCGGATATTAAAAACGTGAAAAACCTGAGTGAGGCACAGCAAAAGGAAAAGGAAGGCGAACTGATATTGAGCAAGCTCTCCCCTACTGACCAACTTATTTTACTTGATGAAAACGGTAAAACATTCAGCAGTGTAGGCTTTAGCGATGAAATGCAGAAGAAGATGAACAGCGGCGTTAAAACCCTTGTATACGTTATAGGCGGCCCTTATGGGTTTAGTCCGGAAGTGTATGCCAAGGCACAGGGCAAGGTGTCGTTATCATCCATGACCTTCAGCCACCAAATGGTGCGCCTGTTTTTTATAGAGCAGGTATACCGCGCCTTTACCATTTTACGGAACGAACCGTACCATCATCAATAATCATTTTTCTACAAACTAACCCCTGACAAGTGCCTGACCAATGCAACTTGTCATTTATTTTTACTTTATTACCCTACTAAAACTATAGATTAAACATTTAATTATCAGTAAATTACACTTAAAACACTGATTAATAACACCATAAGCTTAAAGATTTTCTTTTTTTTGATGCCATTTATGCCTTATATTCGCACCAAACTCCGGTTTCACAGCCGGAGTTTTCGTTTAAAAACAGTAGAATTAATGGAAGAGCAACTTAAACGGCAATTGGAAAATTTACCGCTTCATGAGGGGCTGCAACTGCTTAACAACAGTATTAACGGGAAAATTGTGTTTTCTACCAGTTTTGGTATAGAAGACCAGGTGATAACCGATGCTATTTTTAAGCAGAAGTTGGATAATATTGAGGTTTTTACCCTCGATACCGGCAGGCTTTTTCCTGAAACCTATGCCACCTGGGATAAAACCCTGCTACAGTACGGCAAAAAAATAAAGCCTTACTACCCAGACAACAACCGTATAGAAGCTTTTGTGGAAACAAACGGCATCAACGGATTTTATAACAGTGTAGCATTACGCAAAAGTTGTTGTCACATACGTAAAGTAGAGCCGCTGCAAAAAGCACTTAGTGGTGCCGCGGTGTGGATAACCGGGCTGCGCGCCGACCAGTCGGCAAACCGCAGCGGTATGGAAATGATAGAATGGGATGAGGCGTACGGACTGTATAAGTTTAACCCGCTGCTGCACTGGAGCTTTAATGAGGTAGAAGCATACATAAAACAGAACGCAGTGCCTTATAACCCGCTGCACGACCAGGGATTTATAAGCATAGGCTGCGCACCCTGTACCCGGGCGGTGAAACCCGGCGAGGATTTCAGGGCAGGACGATGGTGGTGGGAAGACACCTCTAAAAAAGAATGTGGGCTACATACCCATAATTAACTAAAAAACATACTGTAAGCATGAGCAATACAGCACAATATTTAAAACAATTAGAAGAAGAAGCCATATATATACTTCGTGAAACCGCAGGCCAGTTTGAAAGGCCGGCACTGCTGTTTTCCGGAGGAAAAGATTCTATAACGCTGGTGCACCTGGCACTTAAGGCATTCCGCCCGGGCAAGTTCCCGTTCCCGCTGGTGCACGTAGACACCGGGCATAATTTCCCCGAGGCAATACAATTCAGGGATTACCTGGCTAATAAAATTGGCGAGCGCCTTGTGGTGGCATCGGTAGAGGAAAGCATTAAAAAATATAACCTTACCGAAGCACCGGGTCGTTTCCCGTCGCGCAATGCGCTGCAAACCTACGCGCTGCTCGATGTAATCCAGGAATACGGCTTTGATGCCTGTATAGGTGGTGCACGCCGCGATGAAGAAAAAGCACGTGCCAAAGAGCGTATCTTCTCTGTGCGTGATGATTTTGGGCAATGGGACCCGAAACTACAGCGACCTGAGCTTTGGAACATACTGAACGGCAAAATACAAAAGGGCTTTAACGTAAGGGTGTTCCCTATAAGCAACTGGACGGAGTTGGATGTATGGAACTACATTAAAAACGAAAATATAGAACTGCCCCCACTCTACTTTGCGCACGAAAGGGAATGTATAGTACACCAGGACAAGCTGGTGGCCATATCCGACTTTATTGTACCGCAACCCGGTGACGAGGTAGTTACCGAAAGGGTACGCTACCGCACTGTGGGCGACATGACCTGTACAGCCGCAGTACCGTCTGACGCAGATACTATAGACGACATTATTGCCGATATAGTGCAAACACGCATCAGCGAGCGCGGGCAAACCCGCCTGGACGACCAGGTGAGTGAAGCCGCTATGGAAGACCGTAAGAAACAGGGGTATTTTTAATTTTTGAAATTGCTAAGAATGAACACACTAAAATTTATAACGGCAGGTAACGTAGACGATGGCAAAAGCACGCTTATAGGCCGATTGCTATACGATTCAGACAGTATACACACCGACCAGCTGGGCGTACTGAAATCGCAGACCAAACAGGCCGGTACCGAAATAGACCTTGCACTAATTACCGACGGCCTCCGAGCCGAACGCGAACAAGGCATTACCATAGATGTGGCGTATAAGTACTTTTCTACCGCCAAACGTAAATTCATTATTGCCGATGCGCCGGGGCATGAGCAGTACACCCGCAACATGATTACCGGGGCTTCAAACTCGGATTTGATAATCATACTGGTAGATGCACGCAAGGGCATTACCGCACAAACCCGCAGGCATGCCAGCATAGCATCGCTTATTGGTATAAAAAAGGCGATTATTGCCATTAATAAAATAGACCTTACCGGATATTCTGAAGAAGTATTTAACGACATCAGGGATGATTTTGAAGCCCTGAAAAGCCAGCTTAATTTTGAAGAGATCATCTACATACCCGTTAGTGCGCTAAACGGTGATAACGTGGTGGAACGCTCTGCCGAAACCTATTGGTACAAAGGCGAAAGCCTGCTGCACCTCCTGGAAGGTATAGAGCTACCCGATAAGGACGACCTAGCTTCGCGCTTCCAGGTGCAATGGATTATCCGTCCGGGTAGTGAGGAATACCGCGATTACCGTGGCTATGCTGGCTTTGTGCAAAGCGGCGCTTTTACACAGGGCGATGCCGTAACCGTATTGCCCGCAGGCATACAAACCCGCATCAGCAAAATAGAAAAATACCCTGCCGAGATAGAAAAGGCCGTTGCCGGAGAAAACATAGTGCTGCACCTTGAAGATAATATTGACATTTCGCGTGGCGACAGTATTGTAAAATCGACAGAACTACCAGTTATAGGCAATGAGTTTAACACCTGGATATGCTGGCTGGGCAATGCGCCCCTGCAACCGGGTAAGCCGTACCTGCTGCAACACCACAGCCGCACAGTACGAGCCAAAGTACAATCACTGGGCAGCCTGTGGAATGTGAACGAATGGCAGTTTGGGGAAACCGAAGGCTTAAAGCTGAACGACATAGCGCAGGTAAGCATCCGCACAAACCAGCCGCTGGCTTACGATGCTTTTGCTGATAATGCCGAAACCGGCAGCGCTATACTTATTGATGAAACTACATTTGATACCGTTGCCGCCCTTATGTTCCTTAAACAGGAAGTGCCGCAACCGGACGACTTTTAATACACCAATGGATAAACATACTATGCTGCCTGTTCTGCTTAAAACCGACGCTCCCCGGTTCCTTATTATAGGCGGGGATGCAGCCGGTTTGCAAAAAGCCCAGGAACTGTTGCGGCAAAACCGCGACATCCGCCTAAGGGTGGTGGCGCGCAGTTTTTCACCTGCGTTTAGTAGCTTGCTTTCGGGTTACCCGCAGGTAGCGCTGCTGGAACGTGAATACGACAGCAACGACCTTAAAAATACCGACTTTGTAATTGTTGCGGCAAACGACACCGCACTGGAACACGAAGTAAAACAACAGGCAGACCACCAAAATGTGTGGGTACACCTGGTGCACCGCCCGGAACTGAGTGACTTTCACCTTGATGTAAAGCCTGCTAAAAAGCAGGACAACGAAAAGAAATACAGCAAACTGGCATTCCGTATTGCGGCAGTGTTCCTGGCGGTTTTCTTTGGGTACTCGCTTTCAGCAATCATCACTGTTGATCAATTGGGGCTGTACGCTTCGCAAATACCTGCTCCGTTTTACATTATGCTGGCAGTAGGTTTTTTTGCCCAGCTGGTAGACGGCGCTGTAGGATTAGGCTACGGCGTTACCTGTTCGACAAGCATGATGCTTTTTGGGGTAAACCTCGCATCCATAAGCGGCAGCATCCACACGGCAGAAATGTTTTCCAGCGCGGTTAGCGGGTATTCGCACTACCGTTTTGGAAACGTGAACAAAAAACTGTTCTTGTGGCTGGTTATACCCGGTGTTATAGGTGCAGTGGCGGGTTCGCTACTACTCATCTTTTTGGGAAATAAATACGAAGACGTAACCTATGCCATAGTATCTACCTACACCTTTATTATTGGTATACGCCTTATCATTATAGCCTTTAGGAAAAACATTGAAAAGAAACCCGTAAAAACAACCGGCATACTGGGTTTTGCAGGCGGCTTTTTCGATGCATTTGGCGGTGGAGGCTGGGGCCCTATTGTTACCTCAACCCTATTGGCTAAGGGGCGCAAATCAAAATACGTGGTAGGTACCGTAAGCCTTGCCGAATTTTTTATTACGCTTACGGCATCACTGGTGTTCTTTTCATCGCTTGGGGTTAAGTACGTATATATAGTAGCCGGGCTTATTATAGGTGGCATGATGGCTGCACCGCTGGCTGCACGACTGGCGGGTAAGCTTCCGCAAAAGGCCGCTATACTTGCCGTAGCCGCACTGGTTATGATTTCGAGCTTGAGGGTTTTCCTGCGGTTCCTATAATTTGCACAATCTGAAAATCACAATTCACGGTAAAGTAACGTTAAGGTAATGGCTACATAGGACAAGGGGAATAAGTTTGCGCTTTTTAAAATTCCCATCCCATGTTCTCTGCATACATCAAAACCATAAGTGTACTTTTTACCGCGGCACTCGCTTTAGCCCTATATCCCACTCAAGGCAAAAAAGAATACACAGAAACCGGCACACTGAAAAAATTCAGCCTTGAGTTAAACACCTCAATAGAACAGCTTGACGATGCTGCCCAAAAATATAAAGCCGGTACGCTTACCATAGCCCAACTTCAAAATGCCGTAACCGAAACCCGGCTGGCCTATAAAAGGGCTGAGTTTTATTTCGCGTTCTATTACCCCGAATATACTAAGGAACATTTTAACGGCGCTCCCCTGCTGCATATAGAAAAAGAAGGCTCTATGCCGAAAGTAATAAGCCCCGAGGGTTTACAAACTTTGGATGAGCTTGTATTTTCTGACGAAGCAGCCGAAGAAAAAGTACAGATAGCCGCCGTAGCCAAAAAACTGCATTCGGCTTACATCGACTTTTATGGCGGCCTCGGTGCACCCGACATGAAGGGCGCAAACGGGCTTACTGCCATGCGTATGCAACTGGTACGCATCCTTAGCATGGGGATTACGGGATTTGACACACCGGGTTCACTAAACGCACTGCCCGAAACAAAAGCCTCGCTTGAGGCTATGGCGCAGTTTTATACCGAAAACTACCCGGCAGCGGTAAAAGCAAAAAGCCTTTTTACCAATGCCATAAAATACCTGGATGCCAATAAGGACTTCGACAGCTTTAACCGCCTGGTGTTTATACGCGAGTATATCGATCCGCTGTATAAAACCTTAGGCGAAGGCGCGGGCAATGCTCCGAAGTTCTTGGGTAGAACCAGCGCCTGGAACACCGATAGCCAGTCTATTTTTGCGGAAGACTTCTTAAACCCCTACTTCTTTGCCACACTGAAAAAAGAGGAGGATACTGCCGAATTACGAAAATTAGGTCAATCGCTGTTTTATGACAAAGCACTGAGTACCGACGGCAGCATGAGTTGCGCCAGCTGCCACAAACCTGAACTTGCCTTTACCGATGGGCTACCGAAATCGGCCAGCAGTATACAGGGCAAAACTGTACTGCGCAACGCACCCACCCTGCTGAACGCCGCTTATGCCGACCGCTATTTTTACGACCTGCGTGCTTTTACGCTGGAACAACAAGCCGAACACGTAATATTTAACCCTGCCGAATTCAATACCGCTTACAGCGCCATCCTGAAAAAGCTGGGACAAAAACCGGAATACGCCGAAAGCTTTAAAAAGGTATTTGGCAAAAAAGGCATTAACCGCGAGAACTTCTCGAAAGCGCTTGCTTCTTATGTTTTATCGCTTCGTTCGTTTAACAGCCCTATGGATAAGTACCTTCGCGGCGAAACCATTGAACTGGACCAACAGGCAAAAAACGGCTTTAACCTGTTTATGGGTAAGGCTGCCTGTGCCACCTGCCACTTTGCGCCTACCTTTAGCGGGCTGGTACCGCCATTGTACAGCGAAAACGAAAGTGAGATACTGGGCGTATTGCAAGACCCTTCCGCCACCAGAAAAACCCTCGATGCCGATGGTGGCCGTCTGGACAACCTTGTCTTAACCGAGGAAGCCTGGATATACGACAAATCGTTTAAGACCACCACAGTGCGCAATGTGGCACTTACGGCACCTTATTTTCATAATGGGGCGTACAAAACCCTTGAAGAAGTAATTGATTTTTATAATGAAGGCGGTGGCAGCGGTATAGCGCTTACCGTAAAAAACCAGACCCTGGCTGCTGATAAGCTGAACCTTACCGCAAAAGAAAAAAAGGAACTCATAGCCTTTTTAAAATCACTTACCGATACGGCTGCGGCTGACAAAAAATAATCCCATGAAGTATCTTATTGCCCTGCCCGTAACAGTTATGATAGTACTGTTCGGGATAAAAAATAGTGTATCGGCTACCTATTCATCTTCGTATCAGGAAAATGATTTCAGGCCGCTGGTATTGCAAAACATAAAAGCCTTTAAAAAAGAAACAGCACTGCTAAAGGCTACTGCACTTGGTTTTGAGAAGAAGACCGTTACCCTTAAAGCTTTGCGCCAGCAACTGACCAAAACCCGCCTGGCCTATAAACAAAACGAGTGCATACTGGAATATTATTTCCCGAAGCATTGTAAGGCGTACCTTAACGGTGCCCCGCTAAAGCACCCCGACCCGCACCCTGTTGATGAAAAATACAACTCTCAAAACTATTACGGCATTACCCCGCAGGAATACAGCAAGGACATACCGCTCGACCAGATAGATACAGAGCACTATAAAGGCGCACGCCGTGTGGTAGACCCCGAAGGGCTGCAGGTGCTTGATGAGTTGGTATTCTCAGATGAGGAAGCTAACGAAGCGCAAAAAATAAGCGCCCTTGTCACCCGCCTGGATGATGCTGTTCCGGCAGTAGAAAACGCTCTGCAAAAGCGCAATTATTTCTACGACTTTGAGATTATAGAGGCAGCACGACTACAACTTGTACGCACCTTTAGCCTTGGGGTTACCGGTTTTGACACACCCGGTTCGGTAAATGCATTGCCCGAAGCCGTTGCTACTATAGAATCGGTACGCATACTGGTAAGCCCTTTTGTTACAAAGGCCAACCCTGCGCTAAAAGCTGAAACCGAAAAGCTTTTGGCCGGAGCCAAAAACTACCTTATTAAGAATAACGATTTTGACAGCTTTAACAGGCTCGATTTCCTTACCTTATATATTAACCCGTTGTATAAAAATTTGGGTAAGATTCAGCAGCAACTCCACCTTCCTTCTACTGCTGAGCGTTGGGGTAAAGTAGCCAGCTGGAATGCCGCAAGCGAAAACATCTTTGGTAATGATTTCCTTAACCCCTACTACTATTCGCTCTTACCACAAGATAAAGACAGCGAGGCACTAAGGGCTTTGGGCAAAAAACTGTTTTACGAGCCGCTACTCAGCAGCAGTAAAACCATGAGCTGCGCCAGCTGCCACAAACCTGAGCTTGCCTATAGCGATGGCCTGCCTACATCGGTATCATCGGTAGAGGGTAAAAATGTATTACGTAATGCCCCCACCCTTATTAATGCCGTATACTCAGACCGGTATTTTTATGACCTGCGCGCGTATGATCTGGAAGATCAGGCCGGCCACGTAATAGAAAACCACATGGAGTTTAACACCAGCTTTGATGCCATAGTAAAGCAACTAAACGAAAGCGCTACCTATAAAGCCGATTTTGAATCGGTATTTGGTAAAGGAAATAAAGTGACACGTTATTATTTTTCGCAGGCATTATCTTCTTACGTTATTTCATTGCGCGGCTACAACAGCCCTTTTGACAAATACATTCAGGGAAAAACCAAAACACTGTCGAAAGAAGTAAAAGACGGCTTTAACCTGTTTACCGGCAAGGCGGCCTGTGCTACCTGCCACTATGTACCAAACTTTAGCGGGCTGGTACCGCCGTTGTTTGAAGAAAACGAAAGTGAGGTACTTGGTGTGTTTAAAAATGCAACATCAAACGAGCCCGATACCGATGCAGGGCGCTTTAACAGCCCTGTACCTGAAGACCACGAGGAGATATACCGCGGATCGTTTAAGACCGTAACAGTAAGGAATGCTACCCTTACAGCACCTTATTTCCATAACGGGGGATATAAAACGCTTGAGGAGGTAATAGAATTTTATGATAAAGGAGGTGCTGCCGGTTTAGGCTATGAGTACGAGGTACCCAACCAAACCCTACCACCCGACCACCTGGAGCTTACCCCCTACGAAAAAAGGGCATTAATAGCATTTATACGCGCGCTAAACGACAACACCTATTAATATAATAGTCTTTAATTGAGAATCCTGCCCGAAACGGCAGGATTTTTTTATATGTTAAAAAAAGTATAATTGTTAAGAGCCATTTAACCATGTCATAATAACTCAACTCATGTTAATTAGACATTAATACAACAATGTTTAGTAGAATTTCCAACAAGACCTCATTAACAACCATCTCATTAAGAAACATATCTCATTTATTAGGATAAATAAGTGAAAATATCATATTTCATTAAGAAACAGGTGTAAAAATTATATAACAATGGTGCGTTTTAAATGATAAAAAAGTCACCTCGATTCACATTTACTTAAAACAAACATAAGTTTTGGTAAAAGCCCCAGCCTATTTACTAAAGGTACTTTTGCCCGTAATTAATAACTTTTCTAAACCATAACACAACATGAAAAAAAGCTTACTATTCTTAGGCTTAATGGCTTCGTTGGGTGGTATTTTCGGGGCTAAGGCCCAGACAGCCATCCCCGGCGATTCCATTGTTCATGGCCCCATGATGAGCCCTGTTTACAACAACAAGGTTCGTGTATGGGTGCTAACCAAGAACAGTACCGGCTCTGGAAACGAACTGAGCATTGGCCTTACTGCCAGTAATGCTCCGGGCACTTTCCTTACCGGAACCGTTCACAACCAGGACGACCGCCTGGGGTACAGCCTTCGCTCTTTTGAGTACGAAGGACTGGAAGAAGGTGTAACCTACACCGCAAACGTACTTGTAGATGGCCAACCAAGCGGCCGCACTGCAAACGTTACTAATGGCCAAAACACCCTGAGCGACTTTACGTTCCTTTCGGGAGGATGTGGCAGGATTTATGACCTTAGCCGTTGTATTGACACTCCGGAATCATTTACCCACGTAAATGGCGACCCGGAAATTTTTAATGTAATGGCACAGGAAGACAGCGATATGATGATATGGCTGGGCGATGCTGTATACCTACTGGGTCTGGAACACGCTATGGGGCAATGCCCTGATGGCGTAGACGACTGGGCTAACAAGGATATGGCCTTTGACCGCTATATGTTCTTCCGCCAGTTTCACGACCAGCTTATCTCGGCCATGCCGCAGCTGGCTATTACAGACAACCACGACACGGGGCCGAATGAATTTAACAAAACCATGCCTACCCTTGGGGAAATGCGTGAGATATTCATGGACTGGTGGCCAAACCCGGAGTACAATAGTACTGCCGAAGGACAGGGACTTTACTCATCTTACGTTTATAAAGACGTAGAGTACTTTTTGCTGGACAACCGCAGCTACCGCGACGGCATTAGCCAACACCTGGGCCCTGACCAGCTTTTATGGCTTAAAAATGGCCTGCTAAACAGTACCGCAACCTTTAAGGTACTTATAAACGGTACGCCGTCATTTGAGCGTAACTGTGGCGGACGTAACTTTTGTAATACCGCACAGGGAGCCGAAGTAATACAATATATACAGGACAACAACATTAACGGTGTGATTTCGCTTAGCGCCGACATTCATGAGCAGAAGTTCATGATACGCGAAGGCGACGTGAAATACCCGCTGTATGACGTGCTTTCGGGCAACCTTAACTCAGATGTGGGTAGTGGTGTTGTAACTACAAACTACACATCAGACTACATACTTACCGGAGTAAAACAATCGTACCTTAGAGTAGGCGTTTACGGAGAAGCGGGAGACCGCAGGATGAAAGTAGAATACGTGGGCCTTGACGGTAACCCGTATTTTGAGGAAATCATCCACCAGGATATGCTTACAAGCCAAAACAGCGACGCGCTGAAACTGTCTCTTGGTTTTAACAACGACCTTGCCGATGCTTCAGAATTTGCACATGAGTTTACCACTACAGGCTATACATTTGCAAACGGTAAAGACGATGTGGCTAACGGTGCCGTACACTTTACTGCAACTACAGATGTACACACTGCCGCAGCAGTATCACTAGATTTCCACGACAGGCCATTTAGCCTTGTAGCGTGGGTAAACCCGGATAACATTCCGTCTAATGGCGCTACTATTCTTAGTAACGGTGCTGCAGGTGCAGGTGTAAGTATGGGTATAGACGGTACAGGTAAACTTACCTTTACTAACCATACTGCTAACGTTACCTACACCAGCCAGTACAGCGTACTGCCTAATGCATGGAGCCAGATAGTATGGAAATACGACAACGTAAGAAGGAAAATATCGTTGTACTACAATGGTTTCCTTATACAAACATGGAACAACGTAGTTACTCCATCGGTATCTTCGGCTAATGTTCAGGTGGGTAACAACTTCCAGAACAAGCGTTTCATAGGCCGTATGGATAACCTTACCCTTTACGGAAGGATTATATCTGACGAAGAAATACTTGCCGATGCCGATGTAGAATCGAGCCGTGGCGGTACACTAAAAATGAGTGGTGCAGCAAATATGGCTATCCCAGGTGAAGCTGTAAACACTGCACTTGCTAATGACTTTACTATAGAGTTTTGGGCTAAGCTTAACGGCGACCCCGGTACAAACTATAAGATACTTGCCAGCAATGGCCGCGTAAACAACCTTAGTACAGGTATCTCTTTTGAGTACCCTGACAGCAACAAGCTGAATGTGGTTGTAGGTAACAACACTTCGGGCTGGAGTACTATAAGCGAGCAGGGCGATGCATGGAACGTAGGCGAATGGAATCACGTAGCCGTAAGTGCTGTTAAAAACGGCCAGATTAAGTACTACGTAAACGGTACGCTTGTAAGCCAGGCTGCCTTTGGCCAGTACATACCTAACTCATGGGGCATTGGTTTTGGCAAGAGCCCGGCATACTCTGGTGGTATATACGGCGAACTTGATGAAGTACGTATATGGAGCAGGTCGCTATCTGCCGAGGAAATTCAGGCAGGTATGCACGTAACCCTTAGCGGTGACGAGCAGGACCTTGCACACTATTACAACTTTAACAGCGAGGAAGAAAACACTACCATAGCCGATGACCTTGGTGCTGCCAATATGGATGTTACCCTTAGCGGTGCACTGCTGGCTCCTGCCACTTCACCGGTTAGTACGCTTGACGCCGACCACCGCGATGTAATAAGCGGTAAGTGGAGCAAGAACAATACTGTAAACAATACAGGCCTTAGCTTTCCCGATGCTATTACAAACTACAACGCTAACATAGTAGTGGGTAAAAACAACGCTACTGAAATTGCAACTGTTCCGGGCAACAACGAAATGTCTTATGTTACAGGTGGCTGGGTTATAGATGCTGTAAACAACCCGTTTGCAACCATAAAAATAAACCTTGCACAGGCCATACCTAACTTTGACACAGTTAACAACACAGCAGGCGAATTCTTCCTTATAAAACAAGAAGAAGACGGCAGCTACACTAACGTGGCACAAGGCAGCTATGACGGCCAAAATGCTTCGTTCTACAATACTAACCTTGCTGTAGGCACGTACTACATAGCATGGTCTGAAAGTGAATTTACAGCAGGCCGTGGCGGAGCATTGTCGCTTGCCGGTAACCACCAGGTACAGATACCGTCTGCAGACATGAATGCTGTAATGAACGGTGCTTTCACTATAGAAACATGGGTTAACCTTACGGCAGATCCGGGTAACAACACCCCGCTGCTTTCTAACCATGGTAGGATAAACAACCTTACTACAGGTTTCTCTCTTGAATTACCGGCTAACAACTCTGTTTCAGCAGTATTTGGTACAAATACCAACAACTGGAACAGCATTAACTCGGGTTCTACCCTTAACGTGGGCGAATGGAACCACATTGCTGTAACTGCTGAACCTGGCCAGAAAATAAAACTGTATATAAACGGTGAGCTTAAAGCTTCTGCCGATTATACAGCTTTTGTAGCCAACAGCAGTTGGAACTTTGCGCTGGGACGCAGTATTAACTACAACAGCCAAACCACTTCTATGATGGATGAGTTCCGCGTATGGAACGTAGCCAAAACTCAGGCACAGATTATAGAAGGTATGCACACTATTGTAGAAGGTGAAAACAGTAACCTTATTTACAACCTTACCTTTAACCAGGAGGATAACGGTACTATAGATAACACCGGCGTAAACGGTGATATTACCTACACCAGCGCTTCAATTATAGATTCTACCAGCCCTGTGGCCGAGGTAGTAGCTGATTTTGATCACGAAACTACAGGTAACTGGAGTATTGCCAATGAAACTGATAACGGCCTGTACCTTGCAGCGCCAATAACCAGCTTCATAGAAAATGTGGTAATAGGCCATAACGACGACAACACTATACAGCCGTTGGGTTCTGTAGAAGATACTTCTTACGTAGCAGGCGGATGGCACATTAACTCACTGGGCATAGAAACTGCTAACCTGCAGGTAGACCTTGCAGAGGTATTTGAAAACCCTGCACAGACTAATACTACCGTTGAACAGTACATGCTACTTAAAGGCGACCCTGCCAGCAACTACGAAATTGTAGGTACTGCTACAGCAGAAGGCCTTGTTGTAAACTTTGAAAACGTAGCCCTTGACCTGGGTAACTACTACCTTGCCTTTGAAACTGACGTTAACGCAGTTATAGGCGAGCAGGGTGGCGCACTTTCACTGGAAACAGGCCACCAGGTATATGTACCGAAAGAAGGTGTTAACCAGGCGCTATCGGGTTCATTTACCATAGAGCTTTGGGCACGCCTTAGGGAAACCGCAGGCGCTAACACTAAGCTTGTAGGCTTTACTAACTTTGGCAGTGGCGAATACGGCTGGGAAATGGAGTTCCTGGGTAACCAAACGCTGCAAACCATTACCGGTAAAGGTGCTGCCGGAGGATGGAACACCCTAAACTCTGCACACGTATGGAGCCACGACGAGTGGAATCACGTAGCGGTAACTTTTGTACCAAACGGCGAATTTAAGTTCTATGTAAACGGTGAACTTGCCAGCAGCATGCCGGTAGGTACATTCCAGCCGTGTGCTAACGACCTTGCCTTTGGTAAAAACATTGCAAACAACGCTCCTACACAGAGTGATATTGACGAATTCCGTATCTGGACAACGGCTAAATCTCAGGCAGATATAAAAAGGGATATGTACCTTACCATGCCTGTAGGTACCGATGCACTGGCGTACAACTTTACGTTTAACCAGGACGACAGCGGTTATCTTGTAAACAGCGGATCTGTTGCGGTAGAAGTACCTTATACTGATGCTACCATAATACCTGCTACAGACCCTGTAAGGGATATGGAAGCCGCTTACCGCACTAACGTAGGCGCTAACTGGAGTGTAATGAACGACAGCCGCAACGGCCTGTACCTTTCCGACGTAATTCAGTCTAACGACCAAAACGTTGTGGTAGGTAAAGAAACCGGAAGCGAAATCCTTGTACTTCCTAATGCTGAAAACCTTGATAAGAAATTCCTTAACAGCCGTTGGAAATTTGAATCGCTTTATGTAGAAAGCGGCTCACCAAAGGCCGACCTTACCAAGATATTCAGTAACCTGAACGATGTAAACGTTCTTGCTAACGAATATTACCTGATTCAGGGCGACCCTCAGGGAACCTACACTGTAATAGCTACAGGTACTAAAGAGAACAACATAGTAAGCTTCTCTGAGGTAACCTTTAATGATGAGCCGGTATACCTTGCATGGCTTACAGATACAGCTTATCCTGTAGGCAGTTTCCCTGTAGAACCACAAAGCCTATGGAAATACAGCGACCTTGGTACAGACCTTGGCACAGACTGGAGAACCAATAACTATGACGACAGTTCATGGCTGTTTGGTAACGGTATCCTTGGTTACGGAGATAACAACCAGAGCACACTGCTTAGCTATGGTAGCGACGCTAACAACAAATACCCTACTACCTACCTAAGGCATACCTTTAACGTAGAAAACGCTGCACAATACGGCTCGCTATTGTTTGACGTACTTAGGGACGACGGTGTGGTAGTATATGTAAACGGCGTAGAAGCGTTCCGTAACAATATGCCTACAGGTGATGTAACCTACAACACCTACGCTTCATCGCAAATAGGTGGTGCAGACGAAACTACGTATATTGAAGTAGTAACTGCTAACCTGCTTCAGGATGGTGAGAACGTGATTGCTGTAGAGCTTCACCAGGGTGCAGCAAACAGCTCAGACCTTAGCTTTGACATGCAACTAAGGGGTCTACCTCCTGAACTTGAAGCTACTGCCTTCCCTATCCCGAAGGATAACGAGTGGCATTACCTTGATAACGGTACCAGCCTTGACGATGTAGAATGGGGCGTACCTACGTACACTCCGGGATGGCTTTCAGGCCGTGCTCCACTGGGTTACGGCGACCCTGTAAACACAGTGATAAGCTACGGAGCTGATGCATCTAACAAGTACATAACATCTTACTTCTACCGTAACGTAGACGTTAACCTTGCCGACCTTACTGACCTTGTGGAGTTTGGTATCAAGCGCGATGACGGTGCTATTGTATATGTAAACGGCGTGGAAGCATTCCGTGAAAACATGGCTGAAACAGGTGTTACATACCTTACACACTCATCTACAACAGTAGACGGTGCCGATGAAAACAGGTATTTTGTACACTTTGTACCTAAAACCATGTTCCAGGATGGTGTAAACAGGATTTCGGTAGAAATACACAACCGCGACGGATCGAGCTCAGACCTTAAGTACGACATGTACGTGAAGAATGCGCAAGACCTTAGCGTAATATGTGATGCTCCGCATATTGCCTGCTTTACATCGATTAACCCTACAGGACAAACTCCTCAGCTTATCATCTCGGCAGCACACCGCTTCCAGCAGATATTTAAAGAAGGAGATGCGTACATGACAGGTACGGGTAACATACCGGGTAACCATGACTATACCGCTTATGTAGCTATAGACGGCAGCAGCGAAACAGGATACCTTTCGGTTAACCACGAAAACAACCCTGGTGGTGTAAGTATGCTTAACATACACCTGGATACTGAAAACAACAACCTATGGTCTGTAGATAACAGCAGGAAAGTAGACTTCTACAACAACGACCTTGTTACTACAAACAGGAACTGTAGTGGTGGTATTACACCATGGGGTACTGTAGTTACATCTGAAGAAGCTACCGATGCCGGTGATGTAAACGGCGACGGCTACCAGGATGTGGGTTGGCTTGTGGAAATAGATCCTGTAACTGCTCAGGTGATGGAACACGGCAACGGCATACAGGAAAAACTATGGGCTATGGGCCGTATGAACCACGAAAACGTGGTGGTACGCCAGGGTGGTGCCGCAGCGTACTATGGCGAAGACGGTGGTACACACTGTGTATACAAATTTGTACCTACCGTACCGGGTAACCTTTACTCTGGTAGTGTATATGTACTAAAACTTGACCTTGCACTATCATCAGACGAGCCAAGCTCTTCTACAGCTACATGGGTACAGGTACCAAACACTACCCAGGCAGACCGTAACAACCTTGCCACAAATGCATCTGCACTTGGTGGTACAAACTTTAACGGTGTTGAAGACGTGGAAATAAGCCCTCTTGACGGCAGAATCTATTTTACCTCTAAAGGTAAAAACCGCATCTACCGCTTTAAGGATGATGGCAATACCGTAAGCGAATTTGAAGTATTTGTAGGTGGTATGAGCTACCCTCTTGAAACAGCTTCAGGTACCGTAACCGAGGCTTGGGCCGATGGTAATGACAACCTTGTATTTGACGATAAAGGTAACCTTTGGGTATGCCAGGATGGTGGACTGAACTACATTTGGGTAGTAGCCCCAGACCACAGGCAAGATGCACCTAATGTAAAACTGTTTGCTTCTATGCCGGCAGGTTCAGAGCCTACAGGACTTACCTTTACTCCTGATTACAAATACGGTTTCTTCTCTGTACAACACCCAAGCGGCAGCAACACTGCACAGCAGGATGCTACTTATGGCAACGTAACCTTTAACGCTTCAGCTTCTGTAGTGTTCTCGCTTGCCGAGTTCCTGGGCCCTCAGGCTCCGGTAACCGATTTCGTAGCCAGCCAGGTAACTGTAGCTCCGGGACAAACGGTAAGCTTTACCGACCTTTCTACAAACAACCCTACCTCTTGGTCGTGGACGTTTGAAGGTGGTGAACCGGCTACTTCTACAGAGCAAAACCCTACCGTAACCTACCCTACTGCCGGTACATACACTGTAACCCTTGCCACTACTAACGTAGCCGGTAACGATACAGAAACCAAAACCGAGTACATACTGGTAGAGGAAACTAACGGTACTGATAACCCTATTGCTGCAGATGGTGTTAAAGTATACCCTAACCCTACCCAGGGCCGTGTAACCATAGAACTGAACAGCGCCACTACCGGTGACAATGTTACAGTTGCGGTATACGACCTGCTTGGAAGGGAAATACTAAGCAAAGGAAACATCAAGACTACAGGCACAGGCCAAAAGATAGAACTTGACCTTTCTGCTTATGCAGGTGAGCAGGTATTTATTGTTCGTGTAAACATGGGCAATGCTACAGGCGCATACAAACTACTTAAAGTTAAGTAATGTATTTATAACCATAAGGGGCCGGGCTTTATGTCCGGCCCTTTATTATTTTTATGCAACATGAAATTGAAACTACTATTGCCCGTTATGGCGTTTAGCACCATAGCCCTGGCACAAAACCATAATCCTAACAGTGCGGTGTACGGCAACATAGAAGATGCCCTGGCACATAAGGCTACTGCCACACAGCTCAACTTCAGGGATAAAGGAATATTTTTCATCCCACAGGAAATAACACAGCTACGCGATTTACAGTTCCTGAACCTAATGGGAAACAACCTGGAATTACTGGATGAAAACCTTTTTACCCTTAAAAAGCTTGAGGTACTGAACCTGAAACTGAATGCCCTGCACTACCTGCCCGATGAAATAGGCAAACTAAGCCACCTTATTCGCCTGGATGTGTCGGATAATAACATCACTGCATTGCCCGTAAACATTGAAAAACTGCAAAAGCTGCGTTTTATACACCTGTCTTACAACAGCCTTACTGCCCTGCCCGACGAAATAGGACAATGCAGCAGCCTGCAGGCCATAGAGGCTTCGGGAAACCAGCTGAGCACGTTACCCGAATCATTATCAAAGTTAAAGGGATTAAAGGCATTGCAATTGGGCTACAACCAGTTCAACGAATTTGACAGCAGTTGGCTGCTGATGCAAAACCTTAACGAATTGAACCTTGAATACAACCAGCTGAAAAAACTTCCGGAAGACATCGGCAGGTTGAAAAATCTGAAATCACTGATTGTAAACAGTAACAGGCTGGAAGCATTACCCGAAGGCGTTACAGCCCTGCAAAACCTGGAACTGTTGTCTTTGTCAAAGAATAACATTACTAAACTGCCAGCTACCCTTACGGGATTACAAAACCTGAAAACGCTTATCCTTACGGGTAATCCTATTGCCAAAACCGAGCAGGAACGCATAAAGAAAGCCCTGCCTGAATGTAGTGTGTATTTTTAAAGCAAACTATTTTTGGGACGAATTAAGCAATATTTATCGTGATTGTTTAATTTGCACCCGATGGAACAAGAACCTACCGCCCGCCGCAGCCGTGGCAAAAGCTCTGAAGATGATGCACTTTTTGGCAATATCCGCCAGCAGGATAAACTCCGGGAAGCCTTGCAGGATATGTATTACCTGCTAAGCCGTGATTATCCGGTAAAGGCATCACTGATACTTACGGGCAACCGCTACCGCCTTAAAACCCGCCAAATAATAGCACTACAGGGTATGGCATGCAGCGCACAGGATATTGCACTGAGGCAGAAAAAAGCACTCCTGCCCCACCAGCTTGAAGGCAAAACCCTTTACCTGGACGGTTTTAATATTCTGATAGTATTGGAAACATTACTTTCGGGTGGGTATGTATTTAAAGGGCTTGATGGTTGCTACCGCGACATATCATCGGTACACGGTACCTACAAACGGGTACAGCAAACCGAAGAGGTTTTAACATTGGCAGGCAATGCGCTACAGCAACTTAATGCAGCCCGTGTGGTATGGGTATTTGACCAGCCTGTATCGAACAGCGGCAAAATGAAAGCCCTGTGCTATGAAACTGCCGAACAATACGGTTATAAGTGGGATGCAATCCTGGACAATTCCCCCGATAAGTTTCTGGCAGAAGATAACAGGCTTGTAAGCTCCTCCGATGCATGGGTGCTTAATGAGTGCTACGAGTGGTTTAACCTCACAGGCTACATAGTACAACAACTGTTGGAACAGCAAAACAATTTCAGCATCATTGCTCCCGAAATTGTTTTGTAATTACACCCTGCGGTAATCACCTTTCCAGTTTTTAATAGCCTTTTTTATTTCGTTTGGCGAAAGCTTCTCGGCAACAGCGCGTTCGGAAAGGGCTACAAACTCCTCATCCGGAGCAAAGCGCAGCGCAAAAACCTGCCCGTCGGTAAGATTCGCTTCGAGCAATTCAAAACGCTTACCTGTCAGCACAAAATAACGGTAGCGTAGTTCGGTAAGGATAAGGCGGTTTTGCAGTGTAAGGGCATAATGCTGTCTTAGCATATACGCCAGCCAAGAAATGGTAAAAAACGCTATACCCAGCATTGTCCATACTTCTTGCGAACAATTATTACTAAATGCTTTATAGGCGCAAAACCCCATAAGAACCAGCATTACAGGATAAAATACAAAATGGTGCGGCGCATACCAGCGTATGTGGTTGTTATAGTTTTGTTGGCTCATAATTATTAACGGATTCGTTTGTGTTGTTTACTGGCCTCCAGGAGCTGTTCAAAACGCTGGCGGCGTGTTTTTTCCTGCTTGGCAGCCGTTACCCAGTGCAGTATGGTTTTCTTTAACCCCGGCGGATACGTATTAAAAAACTCCCATGCAGCTTCATTGGACTTAAATTCAGCTTCCATATCGGGTGGCAAAGTAGCAACCTCATCCTTCTCATAGGAATAGATACGCGATTTGTGTTCCTGTCGCTTTTCAAAGGCCGCAAGCCCCATAGGGTACACCAGTCCGGCTTCAAGCAGCTTTTCTATTTTATCTATGTTAACGGCGCTCCATATACTGCCCGGCCTGCGGGGCGTAAAGCGCCTGCGATAAGCATGCTCGTCTATATTGTGTACCACGCCGTCTATCCAGCCGAAGCACAGCGCCTGGTCTACCGATTGGCTCCACGTCATGGACGGCCTGCCCGAACTTACTTTATAATACCCTACTACAACTTCATTGGCAGTTTCATGGTGTTTCTCCAGCCATTGCCTGAAGTCGGTTTCGGTTTCAAAGAAAATCGGCTCCACTTTACTCATTTTTCGGAAGTAATGAAAGTACTTCGCGCACATCCTTAAACGCCCAGAAGTTGGGGTGCCTTACTTCGTGGTCTATACGCTCGTGTGCCCAGGTAGTATGGAATGGTATGTGGCAGGCATAGCCGCCTATTTCCAGTACGGGCAACACATCGCTCTTCAGCGAATTGCCTATCATCATAAACTCATGCGGTTCTATTTCCAGGCGTTTCAGTAGCTTCTCGTAGTTTAGCGCCTCCTTATCAGCCATTACCTCAATATGGTGAAAGTAAGGCCCCAGGCCGCTGTCGTGCAGCTTGCGTTGCTGGTCTTTCAGGTCGCCCTTAGTAGCCACCACAAGCTTGTAGTCGCCGTGCAGGGTTTTCAGGGTTTCCTCTACCCCATCTATAAGTTCTATGGGTTTTTGCAGCAGTTCCTTGCCCAGTTCCAGTATGCGGGTTATGTGCTTGTTGGTTACCGTACCGCCCGAAATGTGTATTGCGGTTTCTATCATACTAAGTATGTATGCCTTAATACCGTAGCCGTACAGCGGCAGGTTTTTTATCTGGTTAAGGTACACCTCCTGGCTGATGCTCTTATGGCTAAGGTAGTCTTCCATAAGTACGCAAAACGCCTTTTCGGTTTCTTCAAAATACGGTTCGTTTATAAATAGGGTGTCGTCAGCATCAAAGGCTATAACTTTTAGTTTCATGCAGTGGTGTTAGTTGTATAATGACGTAAAGCTACGAAATAATCTGGCTTATATGCCCGGCTATTACTTTCCAGCCGTCGGTAAACTGTTTCCATACACGGGTATAGCGGTAAATACCGGTATAGGCATGCCCGTCTGAACTGCCGCTAACATCCTGCACCGTGCTTACCACAGCCACATCGCCTTCTACCATTATCAGTTGGGCGCTAACTTCCAGGCTGTATATTTCCAGCTTGCCGTCGCGGTGCATGGCTAAGTCATCGGCTTTGGTTACCAGATGTCCGAATTGGTTTGTAAATATAAGCGTATCCGACAGCAGTAAATCAAGCTCGGCTACATTACTGGTTTTCATGGCTTCTACAAGGCGACTGTCTAAAACAGCAATTGTTTCACGGGTTTCCATATTGCAAATTTTTCCTTACTAAATTACGGAATTTGCAGGGGAGATAAATCAGTTTTAGGAGAGTTTTAGTAATTTTAAAACCTGATGAACAGGCATAGGCATTAGCTACATGAAAAAATATCTACTCATTTTAGCGGTTATAGTTATGGGCTGCTCCCTACACCGGGAACTTAAAGTTCCTGCTGTGCAGTTTCAGTACATAGACCATAAAACAAACCCTTATGTAAAGCTGCTGCATCTAAAGGACAGCAATGCCCTTATATTAAAAACCTGTATTAAAGACTATTCATCGCCATACGCGGGCGATTTTTTGGTAAAAGACAGTAACGGCAACCTTACGTTTTATATGCTGGTTACGGGTGATAGATATGATACCTTGTTATACTCCAGAAAATTACCCAAAGTACAACGCGACAGCCTCTCAAATGTTTTTGCTGAAGCTGCCTCGGTAAATAAGGCAGTTGTAGAGGACTATACCGGAGCCTATGTATCTGATGGAGATGAAATTGAATTAGAACTGTACCAAAACAGATACTTTACCAAAATTTGCTCATTCTATCCTGAGTTTTACGTCAATGAAAACATTGGTATGGAAGAAAGAAAGAAGCTGCTTGCTGTTGTTAAAAAAGTCGGTAGAGTAAGCCAGCTGCCTGCTAAAAACATTAAAGACATTGAAAAATTCGATACCCTTTACGTGCACTTTACCTATGATAAGTTACAAACAAAAGAGCCCCGGTTTAAAAACGTAACTATTAAAGAATATAGGTTTTGGAGAGGAAGTCTTTCAAGCGATGTTTTCTTTCAACAAGGCAAGGACTCTGTTGCAGTAACCCGCAATTTTTTAAAAACACACGAAAAGCAAATCGTCGATTACTTTTTCTTTCTGAAAAACCATATCAGTACCTTTCAATTTAAAAAAAAGACCGTCATCTTAATTGATGATAACGGAAAAGAACTTTATTTAAAAAAAGTACAGCATGTTCGCCCTTTTAAATAACCCCGTTTAAGCGCTAAACTATTCTATATAAAACCGCACGGGCATGGCTTCTTTAATATAATGTGGTACAGAAATGGTTTTTACGAAAATAACCCCATCGTACTCCTCCGGGTATTTTAGTTTTTTAGCAGCATGATCTTTTAAAAAGCCTCCATTACCGGCATAGTACTGTTTCTTGTTACTATTCAGGAATTTTTCCATAACCGGAGAACGCTCTGCTGTAGTCATATCTATAAAAAACACATCGTGTTTGGCCTGAGAAAATGTAAAAGCATAGGTTTTTTTCTCGGTTTCATCTAACGTATAAACCGATGCTTTTGAATTTTCAGCCTTATCGATTGTAGTAGTATATAACCTGCCTTTGCTAAAATCAAACGCCATGCTGTAATAAGCATCGCCATAGTACTGTTTTAGCCTGCTCCCTACCGACGGCACATTGTACCCCGCCATGCCTTTCTTGTTTATATGCCCGTTATGCGCCCATATAAAGGCTTTACTACCTTGGCGTTCCTGTTGCATAATCCACTGTACATTTTGGTACATGTGTTCATCGCGCAGCGCAATACCCGGTGTTGCAGTAAGCCTTATATACTGCAACAGTACATCTATGGCATGCAGGGTTTCGTTGGCTACCGTTTTATCTGTCCCTGTAAAAGAAACGGTTGCTTTTTCTATAGCTAATTTTAAATCATCTAACTGGGTAGCTTTATTTTCCAGCCACTTACGTTCAGCCTTTATATTACCGTACTGTAACGCCGAGCAACTGTCGGCTGCCATAAGCTGTTGCTCCGGGATGTTCAGCTTATACTGTGTTACAAACTGCCTTACCTGTTTATTAATGCCATGGCCAAACTGGTCGTCCATACCATAAAACCGTATACGTTCGGCAACCGGCTTACCTCTATTATAATCTTTCATCCATTGCAACAGGTCGGTCATTTCTTCACACATCCATATCAGGAACCCCAGCTGCCGGGCCATTTCCCTCGATGTTTTAGTCCCTTCATCCAGCCATAGGTTTATCTCACGGCAATTGCTGTACCCGCTTTCCAGAATAAACACTTTCACACCTTGGTTTTCCACCAGGTACTTAAAAAATTTCGCTTTCAGGTCGAAAAACTCCTTGCCGTGGTGGGTAGCCTCCCCAAACCCGAAAATACGGGCATCCTTAAACTTTTGCGGTACACTGGCAGCAAAGGCCGTAGGCGGTGTGGTTGGGGTAGCATCTTCAATCGGGGTGGCATTAGCATCAAGCCATGCCACTACGTTTTTATCCTGCGCGCGTGTAAGTGCCACAATAAACAGTAGTATGTATATTGTAAGGTTTTTAATTGTCATTGAATGGTTGTTAAAACGAAAAATCATAAGTAGCCGGCAAAATGTTTTTTACAAAAATGATACCGTCATAATGTTCGGCAAACTTCACTTTCATAAAAAAGGGCTCATCGGGGTTGTATCCCGGGCCACCTAAAAACAGCTGTTTTAGTTTCTTATTGAAAAACTTGGCAGCATCTTTATTAGTATTTGCAGTATCCATGTCTACAAAAAAAACATCGGGTTGAGCCTGTACCAGTACCTCGGCATGGGTGCCTTTGTAAGGCGTTTTAAAGTCGTAGTTTTTCCAGCCATTCGCTTTTTTATCTTTTATAACAAGACCCGGCAGTATTCCGGCACCAAAATCGAAACCCACAGCATAATAGGCGTCAGCAAAATGCTCTTTAAGCCTTGCCCCCACCGACAGGCTACTATAATGCCCGTACGATTTCTTGTCAATGTGCGCATTGTGCGCCCATACAAACGCCTTGCTATTTGGCCCTTCGTGCTGTAATATTTCCACTACGTTGTTGTACATATCCCTATCGCGGCTTTGTGAATACGGAGCCGTAACAAACAAAGTATATTCTTCCAGATAGTTTAGCGCACGCATCGTGTCATAATATTCCTCACTACCGGCAGCCGATAACCTCCCCGACTTACTTTCCAATACCTTGCGCACCTGTTGCAGCTGAGGATGCATTTTGTCTCCCCAGCCTTTTAGTCCGCCAGCTTTAAGTTTAGCGGCGGCGCAACTGTCGGCAGCCGTGAGCAGGTTTTCATCAATGCTTATGTTGTGTTTTTTTACGTAGTTGCGCAGTTTTGTATTCAGGCTGTCACCCATCTGGTTGTCCATTCCGTAAAAGCGCACCTGCTTTTCGCGGGGTTTGCCTGCATTGTAATTGCGCATCCATTGCAGCAGTTCCACTACTTCCTTATTGTGCCATATAATTAGCCTAAAATTGTCCTTTATGGTATTGATGTCACCCTCACCTCCCGAAATCCAGCGGTTAATACCCTCTTCGGCCTGATAGCTTTCCTCCATTATAAAAAGCGTTACGCCCTGGTTCTCTACCAAATACTTGAAAAACTTCGCCTTTAGGTCGAAAAACTCCTTTCCGTGGTGGCTGGCTTCCCCAAATCCGAACACACGGGCATCTTTAAACTTTTTGGGCACATTGGCAGCAAAGGCCGCGGGCGGAGTGGTAGGTGTGGCATCTTCTATAACAATGGCATTGGTGTTTATCCATTCTACTACGGGCTGGTTTTGTGCATGTAACAATAACGAACAAAAAGCAGCTATTGAAAAAAGTAGTTTTTTCATGAAAAGGTTTTGGTTTGTGTATTATAAACGGCTGGCGGCGCGAATTATTTTTGCGTACTTTTACATTTTGCAAACACAATTTTTTCAAATGCCCGAAACCCTTACCCTACTTATCGCTTTTATTGTTGCGCTTATTATAGGCATATTCATTGGCAAACAGATATTTGCAGCGAAAGCGGCTGCCGACCAAAAAGTGCTGGAAGAGCGCCAGGCCAGCCAGCTACAGCTTATAGAACAGCTAAAAATACAATCAGGAAACGAAAAGCAGCTTACCGAAAAGCAGCTTGCCCAAACCGTAGCAGAGCGCGATGCCCTGCGTAGCGAAAAAGACGCCCTGTCTATTCAGCTTACGAAATCGGAAACCGACTACGACAACCTTGTGGAACGTATGCGCGAACAGCGCCAGGAAACCGATGAACTGCGCGAAAAATTCACCAAGGAATTTGAAAACCTAGCCAACAAAATACTGGAGGAAAAATCGAATAAGTTTACCGAACAGAACCGCGAAAACCTGAAAAACATCCTTTCGCCACTACAGGAAAAGATACAGCTTTTTGAGAAAAAAGTAGAAGATACCCATAAGGAGAGTATTGATTACCATGCGGCATTGCGCCAGCAAATTGTAGGCCTTAAGGAAATGAACGAGGTAATGAGCCGCGAAACGCTAAACCTTACCAAAGCACTAAAAGGCGATACCAAAATGCAGGGTAACTGGGGCGAGCTGATACTGGAACGCGTACTGGAAAAATCGGGGCTGGAAAAAGGCCGCGAGTATTTTGTACAGCAAAGCCACCAGCTGGAAGACGGCAGCCGCGTGCAGCCCGATGTGGTAATAAACCTGCCCGACGGTAAAAAGATGGTAGTAGACAGCAAAGTATCGTTAGTGGCCTACGAACGCTATGTAAACGAAGACGACGACCCGCTGAGGCTGGAACACCTTAAGGAGCACGTAAACTCTATACGCCGCCATGTAGACCAGCTGAGCGCTAAAAGCTACCATGACCTGTACCAAATGGAAAGTCCTGATTTTGTGTTGCTTTTCATACCTATAGAACCGGCGTTTGCAATAGCCCTTAATGAAGACACTAAACTATACAACAAGGCTTTTGAGCGCAACATAGTTATTGTTACCCCAAGCACCCTGCTGGCTACCCTGCGTACCATAGACACCATGTGGACAAACCATAAAAGACAAGAAAATGCCAATGAAATAGCCCGACAGGCCGGTGCACTGTACGATAAATTCGAAGGTTTTATGAATGACCTCATCGGTGTCGGAAAGAAGATGGATGAAGGGAAAAAGGCATATGAAGGGGCAATGAATAAACTATTTGAAGGTAGAGGTAATTTAATTGTAAGTGTACAAAAACTGAAAAAATTAGGTGTAAGTCCCAAAAAAGAACTACCCGAGAATATTTTGAACCGGGCTTTTAAAAATGAAGATGAAGATTTGACTGATAATAGCTCTTTAGACCAATAAAACAACACACTATAATTATGGAAGAACATTTTCGCAGGGCAAATGAGTCGAGGGTAACCATCTCTGAACTGATGCTGCCTTCGCACCAAAATTTCAGCGGCAAGATACACGGAGGATATATATTAATGCTTATGGACCAGATAGCCTTTGCATCGGCATCGCGCTACAGTGGCACCTACTGTGTTACTGCCAGCGTAGACACGGTAGACTTCCTGAACCCTATAGAGGTGGGCGAACTGGTAACCATGAAGGCATCGGTAAACTACGTGGGCAACAGCTCTATGATTGTAGGCATCCGCGTTACATCTGAAAACATTCAGACAGGTGTAGTAAAACACTGCAACTCATCTTATTTTACCATGGTGGCAAAAGACGCCTCCGGAAAAACAGTACAGGTACCTGCCATAGAACTGAACACTCCTACCGAAATACGCCGTTTTTGCAACGCTTTAAAACGCCTTAGCCTGAAAAAAGAGCGCACGCTTCACGAAGAAACCTTTGACCACACCAGCTCCGAAGCACTGGACGAATTAAAAGGACACAGGGTAAAACTGCATTTAAAACATTAATGCTATATTTGCCGCCAAACACTACTGCTGTAACCCTATGAAACACACTTACCTGTACCGTTGCCTTCTTTTATTGCTTACTGCATGGATCATAGTTTCGTGCGGAAATGACGACGAAGCATACACACCGGTACCGGTATCTCCGGTAGAAATGGATCTTACACAGGTGCCTTACGACAGCCTGAGCAAATACAAATTCTTTGAAGGCGAACTGAAAGACCGAGTACCTGCTTATGGTGTACTGCCGTATGACCTGAACAGTACGCTGTTTACAGACTACGCCCACAAAGAACGATTTGTATGGATGCCTGCCGGAACACAGGCCACGTATACTACCGATGGGCAGGTGCTTGATTTTCCTGTAGGGGCAGCGCTTATAAAAACATTCTATTATGATGCTCTTGAAGAAGGCGACCCCACTAATGTTGTGGAAACCCGCGTAATGATAAAAAAGGAAACCGGCTGGATATTTGCTGATTATGTGTGGAACGACGAAAAAACAGAGGCTACAATAAATACGGTTCAAATAATAAAACGTGTGGGCTGGATGGAAAATGGTGTACTGCGCCAAACCAACTACCGTATACCGGCCGCAAACCAGTGTAAACAGTGCCACCAGATGGACAATGCAGGTATACCTATAGGCCCTAAACCGCAAAACCTGAACAGGAATTACACCTATACAGACGGCAGCCAAAACCAGCTGAGCAAGTGGATGAGCTTTGGCTATCTTGATACCGCACCACAAAATATAGTAAGCACTGTAGACTGGAAAGATGCAGCGCAGCCACTGGAACTGCGTGTACGCTCTTACCTGGATATTAACTGCGCCCACTGCCACATTGATGGCGGTTTCTGCGAAAACTCACAAACGCGCTATGCCTTTAACGAAACTACTAATCCTGAAAGTTTTGCATTTTGCGTTCCTTCAAACGAGATTTTTATAGACGGACAGGAAAACATTGTACAAAAACAATCTGCCGACCATTCGTTGATGTACTACCTTATGGAAAGCACCAACCAAACCCTGCTTATGCCGGTAATAGGCCGCACTGTAAAAGATGCCGAAGCCAATGCCCTTATAAAGCAATGGATAGACAGTATGGAATCTCCCTGCGAATAACCCACACCCTACCCGGAAAAAAAGTGACAATATCGGTTGCGGTGTGTTAAAACCACATTTTGAACAACTTAGCACGTTAATATTATGTTAACGTTAGTTTTTTTCATATATATTTGTCAATAGAGAACCAATTGCAAAAATTCTATGAAAAAAACACTATTATTTAACAAGTGGCTATTGCTGTCTTGTAGCCTTTGCCTATTGTTTTCCTGTGGTTCAGACGATTCTAAAGAGTACGTACCGGTTTCGCTTGTAAATGTAGACCTGGCTACAGTACCGTATCAAAACCTTAGCGACTATAAGTTTTATGAAGGTGAAATGAAAAACATGGAGCCTGCTTATAAGGTTTTACCATATGATTTAAACAGCACCCTTTTTACCGACTATGCCCACAAAAAACGCTTTGTATGGATGCCCGACGGTACTAAAGCCACCTATAACGGAGACGGTAAAGTACTGGAGTTTCCTGTTGGCACGGTACTCATAAAAAACTTCTACTACGATAATGTATTACCGGATAATGTTACCCGCATACTGGAAACCCGCCTGCTGATAAAGAAGGAAACCGGATGGATATTTGCCGATTACATTTGGAACGAAGCCCAAACTGAAGCCACCCTTAATATGGATGGCAGTTATGTAGACATTAGTTGGCAGCAAGATGGCACCACCAAAAGCGCCAGCTACCGCATACCAAATGAATCCGAATGCCTTACCTGCCATAAAAGCGACAATGTTCCTATACCTATAGGCCCTAAGCCACAAAACCTGAACAAAAATTACGCTTATACCGATGGCAGCCAAAACCAGCTGAGCAAGTGGATTACCGAAGGCTATCTTGACGAGGCTGTACCCCAAAACATAGTAAGCACGGTAGACTGGACCGACACATCGCAACCGCTGGACTTGCGTGTACGCTCGTACCTGGATATAAATTGTGCGCATTGCCACAGCGAAGGAGCGCACTGTTCATACCGCGTTATGCGTTTTGCTTTTAGCGAAAGTACTACAGACCATAACCTGGGTATATGCATAGCTCCACAGGAATCCATAAACCCAGCTTTAACCTATATTGTCTCAAAACAGAACGTAAACCGTTCGGCGCTGCATTACAGGATAAATACTAATGAAGTATCCGAACGTATGCCACTACTGGGTCGTACCATTGTCCATACCGAGGCTGTAGCCATGATAAAAGACTGGATAAACAATATGGATGCCCCCTGCCAGTAAAACCAAGAAAAACTTTTATAACCATCAAACTATTAATTATGAAACACCTTTTTACCCTTGCTGCCATTACAGTATGCTGCACTGCACTGGCACAAACCACCTGTAGCAACGCGCCTGCCGCATTACCCGACACAGTCTACGAGGCAGGCTATACAGACGGAAGCGAACTCCCTACCCCTTATTGCCTTAGCAACGGCAATAATGCACCTACCCTGGGTACATGGTATACCTATACCCCCACACAGCTTTATACAACTACACTTAGTACTACAGTAACAGGATATGAAAATAAAGACACCCGCGTACACATATATAGTGGTACCTGCGGAAGCCTTACCTGTGTGGCCGGAGACGATGATTCTGGACCGAACTACTCTTCCATAGTTAGCTTCACGGCACAGGCAAACACTACTTATTATATAGCATTTGACAACTACTGGAACAGTGATAATTTCCACTTTTTAATTACAGAAGAAGAATATTCGCCGCCTATGTTTACACAGCAGGCTATAACTGTCAGTGGCACAGTTTACGGGGTTGTAGACATGAACGGCGATTACCTTGACGACATAGTAGCACCCGGCACCAGTAGTGTAGGCATGCTGTACCAGGCCACTAACGACAGCGGTTTTACAAGCGCAACCCTTACAACAACGGGGGTAAGCAATACTGCCAACTGGAGTATGGCGGCAGGTGATTTTGATAAAAACGGCTATAACGACCTATTGTATGGTGGCGGTAGCGGAGCCGATATAGTACTGGCAAACAATGACGGTACGGGTTTTGGCACCATTCACCACAGTCCGCAATACATATTTTCGCAAAGGACAAACTTTGCCGATATAAACAATGATGGTAATCTTGATGCCTTTGTATGCCACGACATACAACCTAATGTGTATTTCCTGAACGATGGCGTGGGCGGATTTACCTTCCACCAGGGTGGACTTGGCGATGTATCTACAGGGGGCAACTACGGTTCTATATGGATAGATTATGACAACGACGGCGACAGCGACCTTTTTATAGCCAAATGCCGTGGCGGATCTCAAAACCCTGCAGCAGTAGACGAACTGCACCGTAACAATGGTGACGGTACGTTTACCAATGTAGCCTTAGAAGCGGGCTTTGTAGATTACCAGCAATCGTGGTCTAGTGCTTGGGCCGATTTTGATAACGATGGCGATATGGATGTGCTTATAGGTGCCAGCAGTGATACAGATGGTAGCCATAAGCTAATGCGCAACAACGGCGATGGAACTTTTACCAATGTTACTGAAGGTTCGGGGTATGATACAAACTTAATGCTCAATATAGAACACGTAGCCTTTGACTTTAATAACGACGGTTGGGTAGATGTTATTGGCGGCGGTAATAAACTGATGCTTAATAATGGGGATATGACATTTTCACCAAAACCGGTTACTTTTGGCAACGGCCCTATTGGTGACCTTAACAACGACGGTTTCCTGGATGTGGTAACCGGCAGTAATGTATACTTTAATTATGACAACGGTAATCACTGGATAAAAATAAACATGCAGGGCGTAGCCAGCAATAGTAATGGTATAGGCGCCCGTGTAGAAGTACACACTACAGGCCCAGGAATAGAGAAACAAATACGCGATGTAAGAAGCGGCGACGGCTTTAGGTACATGAATACCCTAAATCCTCATTTTGGTTTAGGTACTACCGATGCTATAGAGCAAGTGGTAATAAAATGGCCATCGGGTACCATAGATATTTTTGAAAACCCTGAAGTAGACACAGCCCTGCTTGCCGTAGAAGGCAGCACACTTGGGTTAAATCAAAACAGCAAAGAACTTTTTACTCTATATCCTAACCCTGCTAAAGATGTACTGAACATTAAAAACACCGGGAGCTTTACCCCTACAGAAGCATCAATATTTACGGTAGAGGGCAGGCTGGTAAGTACAGAAAAAATTAAGGATGGTAAAGTAAACGTACAGCACCTTGCCAAGGGCACTTACGTAATACAGCTTAAGGCAGCTTCGGGTAAGCAGCTTGGCAGCAGGTTTATAAAAGGATAAAAACCAAACAAAAACAATGAATAAGGGCCGCAATTGCGGCCCTTGTTTTTTTATATAAAGTAATAAAATTACTCAGCAGAAACGTCTACGGTAGTTTGTGCAGCGATAGCTTTATACGTACCGTTTGCCAGCTTTTCGCGAATGGCTTCATACGCAGCCAGGGTTTCATCTATATCCTGTTTAGTATGTGTAGCCGTAGGTATCATCCTAAGCAGGATAATTCCTTTAGGTATAACAGGGTACACTACTATACTAAGGAATATACCATAGTTCTCCCTAAGGTCGTTTACCATAACCATGGCTTCCGGTATGCTTCCTTCAAGGTATACAGGTGTTACACAGGTATTGGTATCACCTATATTAAAGCCTTTTTCTTTAAGTCCGTTTTGCAGGTAGTTAACGTTTTCCCACAGCTTGTCTTTAAGTTCAGGCATGCTGCGTAGCATTTCAAGGCGCTTAAGGGCACCTTTTACAAATATCATAGGCAGTGCCTTAGCAAACATTTGCGAACGCAGGTTGTATTTCAGGAAGTCAATAACATCCTTATCAGCGGCAATAAATGCACCTATACCCGCCATAGATTTGGCAAACGTAGAGAAGTACACATCTATACCATCCTGGCATCCTTGCTCCTCACCTGCTCCGGCACCGGTTTTACCCAAAGTACCAAAACCGTGCGCATCGTCTACAAGCAGTCGGAAGTTATATTTTTCCTTCAGTGCTACGATTTCTTTAAGTTTACCCTGCTGGCCACGCATACCAAATACACCTTCGGTAATAAGCAATATACCACCACCGGTAGTTTCGGCCATATTCCTGGCGCGCTCCAGGTTTTTCTCAATACTTTCTATATCGTTGTGCTTGTAGGTAAAACGCTTACCCATGTGCAGGCGTACACCGTCTATAATACACGAGTGGCTGTCTACATCGTATACAATAACGTCGTTTTTGCTTACAAGGGCATCAATAGTACTTACCATACCCTGATAACCGAAGTTTAGCAGGTAAGCCGATTCTTTGCCTACAAATGCAGCAAGTTCCTGCTCCAGTTTTTCGTGCCAAGTTGTGTGTCCACTCATCATACGGGCACCCATTGGGTATGCAGCGCCATATTCGGCAGCGGCTTCGGCATCAACCTTTAATACCTCGGGATGCGCAGCAAGACCAAGATAATCATTTATACTCCAGTTTATTACACTTTTCCCATGAAACATCATGCGGTTTCCAAGCGGACCTTCAAGCTTAGGAAACACAAAGTAACCTTCGGCTTGTGATGCCCATTTGCCAAGAGGGCCTTTATTTTTCTGTATCCTCTCAAACAGATCTTTTACCATAATCAGAATTTTACATTGGTGTTTAAAAAACGCATCAAAAGTAACCATAATATTACTACTATCATAATATTTTAGATGCATATGAAGTAACATAAAAAGCTTTTTCATAAAACAGCTAACTATCCTTACGTTTCTACGACATCAATTGCGAATGTTGAAAAAGTTTTATGTTAAAAAAACGTTTACATAAAATATTTTTTTAGTTTTATACTTTCAACAACCTTAACAAATAAACACCAATTATGGACTCTCAAAAAGTAGACATGTACATGATGGCTAACGCCAAGTATTTTCAACCGGCTCAAATCAGCTTTATCCGCGAAAGGCTTCTTGCCGCAGACGAATCTAAATGGGCTATGATAAATAGTGTAGAACTTAAAGACCCTTCTACCACTCTTATCGTATCTATATTTGCCGGTAGCCTTGGTATAGACCGTTTTATCATTGGCGATACCGGACTTGGAGTAGGTAAACTGCTTACAGGCGGTGGCTGCGGTATATGGTGGCTGGTAGACCTATTCCTTATTCAGGATGCTACAAAACAGAAAAACATAGAAAAACTACAGATGTATCTGTAAAATTTTATGAGCAGGAACAAGCTATACCTGTCGTTATCCATACTGCTTACCCTATCATATATTTATGTAGGCTGGTCATTAACCCACGCCCACAACCATAATAATTTTACGGTATGTATCTTTAAAAACGCAACAGGTATAGCCTGCCCTTCCTGTGGCAGTACACGCGCTGTACTTTTACTTGCACAAGGCCACATAGCACAAGCCGGACTCATGAACCCTATGGGATATACCATAGCCCTGTTTATGATTACAACACCATTTTGGCTGCTGTATGACTTTGTATTAAAAAAGAATACCCTTTACACAAGGTACAAAGCCGCCGAAAAGGTGTTTTCTGCAAAATGGCTTATCGGCCTGCTTATACTCCTCGTTTGCCTTAACTGGGCATGGAACATACAAAAAGGATTATGACCACCAACACGCAAACTTACCAGGTACAACCCTACGAGTACGAACCCGCCGCAAATGCCTATCTTATGAGCATAGCCGGTATAGTATGCGGGCTACCCCTACCCATAGTAAACACCACAGCCTCTATAATCTATTTTTTAGCGAGAAGAAAAAGCAGCTACTTTATACGCTGGCATGCTTTACAGGCATTATTGGCGCAGCTTGTTGTAATGCCGTTTAACAGCTTGTTGCTAGGATGGACAATAAGCATATTTATAAAAAATGGTGAATTTAGCGAAAGGGCTATCCGTTTCGGTAAAGACATACCACAACTCTACTGGGCATACCTTATCTTCATTATCATCATTAATATTTTCGAGTTTATAGCCGTTATAACTGCTTCGTCTGACATACACAAAGGTAAAAACGTGCGTTTTCTTGGTATTGCAACAATTACTGACGTACTTTGCCGTAAGTAAACAATACCACTATTATGAAACTGGTTTTTGCATCAAACAACAAAAACAAACTACAGGAAATAAGGCACCAGCTGCCTGCCGACATAGAACTGCTAAGCCTGGAAGACATAGGCTGTACCGAAGACATACCCGAAACTGCCGAAACCATAGAAGGCAATGCCATACTGAAAGCAAACTATGTAACCGAAAAATATGGCTACAACTGTTTTGCCGACGATACCGGCCTGGAAGTAGACGCCCTTAACGGTGCGCCCGGCGTATACAGCGCACGCTATGCCGGCGAAGCCAAAGACGCTAACGCTAACATGGACAAGCTTTTGACAGAACTTAGCAACAACCCAAACCGTAATGCCAACTTTAAAACCGTAATAGCGCTGAACCTTGATGGCGAGCAGCATTTGTTTACCGGAATTGTAAACGGAGTTATTACAACCGAAAAGACTGGAGAGCAGGGTTTTGGCTACGACCCTGTATTTCAGCCGGAAGGTTTAGCCGTTACTTTTGCGCAAATTTCTCTTGATGAAAAAGCACGTTTAAGCCACCGCGGCAGGGCCGTAAAGCAGCTTATAGATTTCCTGAAAAAATAACCCCTTGATTTACAATTATTAGCCTTAAAATAAATCTGCAAATCGCATTAGCTATTGTAGTTAATAAAACGTACCTTTGCGGCTTATTTAAAAGCATATATGAACAAATTTGAACTATTGGGGCTAAGCGAGCCGCTTGTAAAGGCGATTAACGACCTGGGTTTTGAAAACCCGTCGGAAGTACAGGAAAAAGCCATACCCCTACTATTGGAAAAAGATACCGACATGGTGGCTCTGGCCCAAACCGGTACCGGCAAAACTGCAGCCTTTGGATTTCCGCTTATCCAGAAAATAGATCCTGAGAACAGGAACACACAGGCGCTTATACTATCGCCTACGCGTGAACTGTGTCTGCAAATTACAAATGAAATAAAGCTTTACTCTAAATACGTTAAAGGACTGAACACCGTAGCCATATATGGTGGTGCCAGTATAAACGACCAAGCGCGCGAAATACGCAGAGGTGCACAGGTTATTGTAGCTACCCCGGGCCGTATGCAGGACATGATAAACCGCGGAATGGTAGACATAAGCAACATTGACTTTTGTGTACTTGACGAGGCAGACGAAATGCTAAACATGGGCTTTTATGACGATATCGTTTCGATACTGTCTACTACGCCCGATGAAAAAAGCACATGGCTGTTTAGCGCCACTATGCCACAGGAAGTGGCTCGCATAGCACGCGAGTTTATGCGCAAGCCGCTTGAAATTACCGTAGGGCATAAAAACCAGGGATCGAGCACTGTATCGCACGAGTTTTACCTTGTAAACGCACGTGATCGTTACGAAGCCCTTAAACGTATAGCCGATGCTAACCCGGATATCTTCTCGGTAGTATTTTGCCGTACAAAAAGGGATACCCAGGCTGTAGCCGAAAAACTTATTGAAGACGGATACAACGCTGCTGCACTACACGGCGACCTTAGCCAGGCGCAACGTGATGCGGTAATGAAATCGTTCCGTGGCAGGCAGATACAAATGCTTGTTGCTACAGACGTGGCTGCACGTGGTATAGACGTAGATAACGTAACGCACGTAGTAAACTACCAGTTACCTGATGATATAGAAACCTATAACCACCGAAGTGGCCGTACAGGTCGTGCAGGTAGGTCGGGTACTTCTATTGTAATCATTACAAAGACAGAACTACGCAAGATAAACGCCATTGAAAAAGTAATCAAGCAGAAATTTGAAGAGAAAAACATTCCTTCAGGTATCGAAATCTGCGAAATTCAGCTGCTTCACCTGGCTAACAAAATACACGATGTAGAGGTAGACCACGAAATAGACGCTTACCTTCCTGCCATTTATGAAGTAATGAAAGATCTTTCTAAGGAAGAACTTATCAAGAAAATGGTATCGGTAGAATTTAACAGGTTCCTTAACTACTACAAGAAAAACAAAGACCTTTCTGCCAGCAAAGCAGGTAAAGAGCGTAGCGAAGGCAGCTTTAGCGGTAGTACCGATGGTGCTGTACGTTTCTTTGTAAACATAGGTTCTCGTGACGATTTCGACTGGATGAGCCTTAAGGATTTCCTACGTGATACCCTTGGCCTTGGCCGTGATGACATCTTTAAAGTGGATGTTAAAGAAGGATTCTCTTTCTTTAATACCGATGGCCAACACGCCGATATGGTACTTAACACCCTGAACAGCATGCACCTTGAAGGCCGCAGGCTGAACGTAGAAATATCTAAAAACGACGGTGGAAGCCGCAACGGCAACCGCCGCGACCATAACGGACGCAGTGGTGGTTTTGGCGGCGGCAGCCCACGAGGCGAACGCCGTGAGGGAGGCTTTAACAAAGGCCCTCGCAGGGATGGTGGATCACGTCCGCCACGCCGTAGCGACAGCGCTCCTAGAGACAGGAAACCACGCCGCAGCTAAAAAATATTTCTTTCCTTATATACTAACTACAAAATATCGCGTTTGTTTATTACTTTTACAACTCATAATAAGCCAATGAGGTATTTTGTAGTTTTTTTTATCACACTGCTATCACTTAGCGCCAACTGTCAAACCAAAGTTTCGGGTACCATAGTATCAGATATAACCATGCTACCTATATCGGATGCAAGCGTTATCAATATTAACAAGGTAAAAGGTACCACCACCGATATAAAGGGAAACTTTACCATTGAAGCATCGGTTAACGACACACTTCACATATCTTTTATTGGTTATCAGCCGCTAAAGGTACGCGTTACTAACGACTGGATTAAAAACGCCACCGCAACACGTATTCCCCTTACCGAAAAGGCAAAAGTGCTTGATGAGATATTCATTAACAAATATAACCTAACGGGTTACCTGCAAATAGACGCTAAACTGGCACCGGTACAGGATAAAAACTACCGCTACAATATAGCAGGCCTTCCGTACGGGTATGAAGGAGGAAACAACTCCCCTAACGCGTTTAACCGCATTGTAAGCTCGGCATTTAACCCTGCCGACCTGTTGCACAATGTATTTGGTAAAAAACCTACCGAAATGCGCAGGCTGCGCGAAATGAAGAAGGACGATGCCGTGCGCAATGCACTGGCTAACAAATTTGACCGCGAAACACTTTCTGCCCTACTGGGAGTAACCAAAGACGATATAGCCGAAATACTGGAACGCTGTAATTATAGCGAAGAGTTTATAAAAACCGCTAACGACCTGCAGATAATGGACGCCATAAGCGGCTGTTATGAAGAGTACAAGGCCGTACACCACTAAACCGGTATACCCTCCAAGTAGCGCTGGGTAATAAAATCGATGTCTTTTATAGATTTCTGCGCCCAGTCAATGCGCTTTTCTAACAGTTCTTCTGCTGTAAGTTGCCATTCTATATCTGATTTCCGCAACCTCTGACTCAGGTTTTGTATAATTATCGCCGCAGACGACGATATGTTCAGGCTCTCGGTAAAACCCAGCATGGGTATTTTTATAAAACCATCGGCCTGATCCAGCACCTCCTGGGTGAGTCCCAGCCTTTCGGTACCAAAAAATAATGCTGCCGGTTGTGTAATATCAAAATCATCAAGATCGGCTGCCTCAGCATGCGGCGATGTAGCTATAATACGATAGCCTTTGTTACGCAAGCTATTTAAACACGCCGTGGTATTATCAAACCGGTTTACATCTACCCACTTTTGTGCACCCAGGGCTATTTCCTTATCTATTTTTTTACCGTACTTCTCCTCTATTACATTCAGTTCCTGTACCCCAAAAACTTCGCAGGTACGCAGTACGGCACTGGTATTGTGCAGCTGGAATATATCTTCTATGGCTACAGTAAAGTGTTTACTGCGCTGTGCCAGTATGCGCAAAAAGTTATCGCGGCGGCTCTCTGTAATAAAGCCTTCAAGGTAATTAAGGTAATGTATATCTGATGTATTTCTCATTTGTATGCTGCTGGTAAATAAAAACTTCCTAACTTAGGGTAACCAAACCCGTAAAAATGACACAGGAAGAATTACTGGCGCAAATTTACAAAAAAGACAGCAAAGCCTTTACCACACTGTACGACATGTATTCTAAGAACATGTATGGTGTAATTTTCAACATTTTAAAAGACAAGGAAGAAAGTGAAGACCTGTTGCAGGAAGTTTTTGTAAAAATCTGGAAAAACATAGATTCCTATAACGAAGGCAAAGGCCGCCTTTTTACATGGATGCTAAAAATAACGCGCAATGCCTGCATAGACAAGCTACGGTCTAAAGGCTATACTAACACCAAAAAAAACCTATCAAGCGATAACTTCGTACATATACTTGATTATAACACAAGTGTTACAAACCGTATAGACGCCATTGGTATTAAAGAGTTTATAAACAAGCTGAAACCAAAATGTATAAAGCTTATAGACCTTTTATTCTTTAAAGGCTATACCCAGCAAGAGGCCAGCGAAGAACTGGAAATACCGCTGGGCACGGTAAAAACACAAAACAGGAACTGTATAGGAGAACTACGAAATATATTAAACGCATAAGATGGATACTTCTGCTTACATAGCATCGGGCATACTGGAACTGTATGTTTTTGGGTTACTTACCGAGGACGAGAACCGCGAGGTACACGCCTTTGCGGTACAACATCCGGAAATTGATGCCGAAATACTGGATATAGAAAAGGCCGTGATAAACCTTTCGTATGCGGTATCGCCACAACTTTCGGCTGCCAATTACGAGCGCATTCGCGAAAAGCTGATAGAAAAACACGGCAACGATACAATACCGCTGCACCCGAAACCGAACAAAACCGCCCAGTACCTGGGTTGGGCAGCGGCCGTGGTATTCATGTTTGGCTTTGGGTACCAATACATAAAATACAACGAAGCCACCAAGGAAGTACAATCGGCATCGGCGCAGCGCACTAAGTTTGAACAGCTGTTAGCCCAGTCCGAAAAAAGCAATAAAGCAAAAGACCAGGCACTTGCGGTACTGCGCAGTACCGATAATACCATTATAAAACTGGAAGGCCAGGAAGCATCGCCAAAAGCTTACGCCGAGGTATACATGAACAAAACCAATGGCGAAATTTATGTAGACGTAGCCGGCCTGCCCGAAGCACCCGAAGGCAAGGTGTACCAGGTGTGGGCACTTAAGCTCGATCCGCTTACCCCTACCAGCATAGGTATCATTAACGATAAAGACGAAAACGGCAGCATCTTTAAAATGGACAGCTACAACGGCCCACAAGCCTTTGGTATAACGCTGGAGCCTGCCGGAGGAAGCAAATCGCCTACACTGGAACAACTGTACACATTGGGTAAGGTGTAACCTTTTTACCATTATAAGTATATTAAGGACTGCTATATGGGCAGTCCTTTTCCATTTTGAGCGCAGCGCAGCGGAGTCGAAAAATCTCAAAATGTTGATTTTTAAAAGAGATTTCTCCTATCGTCGAAATGGAACACCATAGAAACTTTCTTACATTTGAAATATGAAAAAGAAATTAGTAATACTATCGGGAGCCGGGGTAAGCGCCGAAAGCGGTGTAGCCACCTTTAGGGATGCAAACGGCCTGTGGGAAGGACACGACGTTATGGAAGTGGCCACCCCCGAAGGTTTCCGTAAGAATCCCGCGCTGGTACTGGAATTTTACAACCAAAGGCGCAGGCAGCTTTTTGAGGTACAACCAAATGAAGCCCACAAAATCATTGCGGAACTGGAAAAGGATTTTGACATTACGGTGGTTACCCAAAACGTAGACGACCTGCACGAACGCGCAGGGAGTACTAACATTATTCACTTACACGGGGAATTGCTTAAAGCACGCTGCACGGTAAATACTGAGGCCATCATCGACTGGAAAGAGGATATAACCGTAGGCCAACTGCACCCACAAACCGGCAAGCAGTTGCGTCCGCATATAGTGTGGTTTGGCGAGGCGGTACCTGCCATTATAGAAGCCGCCGAAGCCGTAGACAAGGCCGACATTATTGTAGTGATAGGCACCAGCATGCAGGTGTACCCCGCTGCCGGACTGGTAGACTACGCCAAACCCGATGCCCTAATTTACTATATAGACCCGCGCCCGGCTACCATACCCAATATGCAACACAGAATTGAAGTGCTTGCTATGGGCGGCGGCGAAGGAATGAGGGTATTAAGGGATAAACTTTTACAATAAAACATACAACCAACCAATGAAACCACACCTCGTTTTCCTGATATTTTTGTTTTTCTCATTTACGGCTTTTGCCCAGAAAAACTGTGGTTTTGTACCGGATACCATAAAAATACTCAATGATAAAAATGTAGATTTGTTTCTGCAGAGGTTGAAAACAGACAAGTTTGAAATATGTACCTCCAAAAAGCAAATACCACAGCATATTACCAAAATCCTGAAATGCCTGAATAACGGAGAATTCTCAATAAGCGAACTCAATGGTGAATATCAGGACAGCGATATCATCGAGGATGAAAATATTCCAAGCAGAGGGCTAATATTTCTTGCAAAAAATGAAAATACCCTTATAATCTGTTATGGGCTATCGAGTGGTCCTGGCATTTCCTCGAAGATACTTTTAATTGATTACGATAAAAAGGGTATTAACGATTTGTGGGTAGGGACGACTGCCTGGACAAGAAAATTAGAAACAATTGAAGGCACTTTCAGCTTTGTTACTGCCTTAATAAAACAAAACAAAGTATTTAAAAGCAATTATTTATACTTTTAAACCATAATGAAAAAGACACCTAAAAATATACTGGGTTATGTAATAATCCTGCTTGCAGTACTAATAGTTATAGGTACCCTTATTACCATACCCAACACCCTTGAAGCTAAAACAACCGGCGCTATGGTTGGCAGGCTGGTAGGTATGGTTATACTGTTCCTTGTTGCTTTTGTATTGTTTAGAGTTGGGAGGAAGTTGGTACGGGTGAAGAAGACGGAAATTGAGGTGTGAATATAAACTACAACACAATTTCTCAGAACTACATGAGTTCTAATAAAAATCATCTGACTTATGAAAATCTGGAAAATTATTTTTTATACTATAAGCACAATACCTTTTCTGTACCTGTTTATATTAATTATTTGGTATCTACTTGCCGCAAATCATTTAGGCCATTATCCTACTCCTGATGAAGGTTATTCTTATTTACCCAATTTTTATCCTATCGTGTCTATATACCTCTGTATTGCAACATTTTTAATATTACCTGCCTGGGTGATTTTATTGATTATTCATCTATTAACATCTAAAGGAAAAATCGCGGTATTACCCATCGTTATCGGATTAATCAATTTCATTGGCGCATACGTCATAACTTTATCACAAATTGGAGCTTGGTTTTTAGAATAATTATTAAATCCGATAGAATATATCCACGCCATCGTGACGAAGTAACGAGATTGCTTCGTCGTTCCTACTTGCAAAGACGAAACGTGGCATAATACCTAAAGAAATTTCCCGAAATTTGTGCAATTCGTGGCTGTAAAAAACACATTTTTCTATTCCCCGTAAAAACCTTATATTTGCGCGCATAAATAATACAACACAATATTTATGCATCAATTATCTGAACTGAACGCCATATCGCCTATAGATGGCAGGTACAGGAGCAAAACCCAGTCGCTTGCCGCTTATTTCTCTGAGCAGGCACTTATTAAGTACCGCGTACTGGTAGAAATAGAGTATTTCATTGCACTTTGCGAACTTCCCCTTCCACAGCTTAGCGGCGTAGACAAAAACCTGTATGAAGCCCTGCGCGACATTTACAGGAATTTTTCAGCAGATGATGCACTTTCCATTAAAGAAATAGAAAAAACTACTAACCACGACGTTAAAGCCGTGGAGTATTTTATAAAAGCCGCCTTTGATACACTGGGCCTTGATGCCTATAAAGAGTTTATCCACTTTGGGCTTACCAGCCAGGACATAAACAATACGGCTATTCCGCTTTCTACTAAGGAGGCGTTTGAAAACGCGTATCTGCCATCACTTATCTCGGTTATAGCCAAGCTGAAAGAACTGAGCATAGAATGGGCAGATGTGCCTATGCTGGCGCGTACCCATGGCCAACCCGCCTCTCCTACCCGCCTGGGCAAAGAAATCCACGTATTTGTAGAACGCCTTGAGGAGCAAATGAGGTTGTTGTTCAACGTTCCTTTTGCAGCTAAGTTTGGCGGCGCTACGGGTAACTTTAATGCGCACTTTGTAGCCTACCCTAAAAACGACTGGCGTAAATTCGGGCAGGACTTTGTAGAGGGTACACTTGGCCTTAAACATTCGTTCCCTACTACCCAAATAGAGCACTACGACCACTTTGCAGCGTTTTTTGATGCTCTTAAACGCATCAACACCATACTGATAGACCTTGACCGCGATATATGGACGTATGTGTCTATGGACTATTTCAAACAAAAAATCAAAGCCGGCGAGGTAGGTTCGTCTGCCATGCCACACAAGGTTAACCCTATCGATTTTGAAAACTCGGAAGGTAACCTGGGCATCGCCAATGCATTGTTTGAGCACCTTTCTGCAAAGCTGCCAATATCGCGCCTGCAACGCGACCTTACCGACAGTACCGTGCTGCGCAATGTAGGTGTACCTATGGGGCACACATTAATTGCGTTTGAAGCCACACTTAAAGGCCTTAACAAGCTGCTGCTTAATGCTGATAAGTTTGCCGAAGACCTAGAGAAGAACTGGGCTGTAGTTGCTGAGGCTATACAAACCATACTGCGTCGTGAGGCTTACCCTAACCCATACGAAGCACTGAAAGAGCTTACCCGTACCAATACCGTAATTAACCAGGAGGCGATTCACAGTTTCATTGGCACACTAAATGTAAGTGACGACATTAAAAACGAACTGTTACAGATAACGCCTGCCAATTATTTAGGCATACGTCCGTAACATCAGTATAAAACTGTTAAAACCTGTTTAAATTTTACGCTTTGGGCGCACACTGCTCAAAACTTTTGGCGCAATTTACTATATTGTATGCAAGCCAAAACACAGTAAAATTTAAACAGGCTTTTTTATGCCCAATAAGATCCTTATTCTTTTTGCACATCCGCTATTCGAGAAATCGAATACTAATGCCGCGCTTATAAAACACATCCCTGAATCAGGAAATATCACCTTTCACGACCTGTATGAAAACTACCCAAACTTTGATGTAGATGTAAAAAAGGAACAGGAACTGCTCGCTGCACACGATATTATCATTTGGCACCACCCCATGTACTGGTACAGTTGCCCCCCGTTGCTTAAACAATGGATAGACCTGGTACTGGAACACGGCTGGGCGTATGGCAGCAAAGGCAAAGAACTTATAGGTAAAAGGATTTTTCAGGTAATAACCACCGGCGGACAAAAAGAAAACTACACTCCGCAGGGTAAAGACCATTTTACCATAACACAACTGCTGGAACCTTTTTGCCAAACGGCAAAGGTGTGTAATATGCACTACCTGCCCCCGTTTGTGGTACACGGCACCCATTTTATAAAAGCGGAGGAAATGGATAACTACGGCCGCTTGTATGCAGGGCTGCTGAACTATATGGAACAGAACGATTTTGACCTTGGCCAATTTCACGGCCACTTATACATGAACGATTGGCTGCGCAATAAACTTTTATAACCATGACAGACGGATTCTTTTTTCAGGCGATAATATATCTTTTGGCTGCGGTTATATGCGTACCGGTTGCCAAAAAGTTAGGACTGAGTTCCATACTGGGGTACCTCTTTGCGGGTATCATCATAGGCCCGTATGTTTTAGGGCTTATTGGCCAGGAAGGACAAGACATTATGCACTTTGCCGAATTTGGCGTAGTAATGATGCTGTTCCTCATCGGGCTGGAGCTGGAACCGTATAAGTTTTGGCGCATGCGGAAATTTATACTCGGTATGGGGAGCCTGCAAATGGTGCTAACCACCGTAGTACTTTTTGTAGCATGCTCAATAGTAATGCCCTGGCAATGGGAAACAACCCTTATCATTTCTATAGCGCTTACGTTGTCATCTACCGCAATAGTAATGCAAACCCTGAAAGAAAAAGGGCTTGCCAAAACTTCAATGGGACGATCGTCTTTTGCGGTGCTGTTGTTTCAGGATATAGCGGTGATCCCCATCCTGGCCATATTGCCCCTACTCGCAGACGGGCACGTATCGGGACAAAACATCCATGAATCGCTTATAAGCAATTACCCTAACTGGCTGCAAACCATTATTGTACTCAGCACCATAGCGCTGGTGTATTTGGGCGGTCGCTACCTTATTATACCGTTACTGCATGTTATAGCCAAAACAAGGCTACAGGAAATGTTTACCGCATCGGCATTACTGCTGGTTATGGGGGTTTCGTTTATGATGCAGCTTGTAGGGCTAAGCCCGGCGCTTGGTGCATTCATTGCCGGAATGGTACTGGCAAACAGCGAATTCAGGCACGAGCTGGAAGGCGATATAGGCCCGTTTAAAGGACTGTTGCTCGGGCTTTTCTTTATAGGTGTAGGTGCTTCCATAAACTTTACCATAATGATGGCCGACCCGGCATTCATTATCATATTTACCACAATATTCAACTCCATTAAGTTTTTCATACTGTTGTTAGTTGGGAAAATTTACAAAAAGAGTTCTGACCAAAACCTGTTGTTTGGTTTTGCACTCAGCCAGGCCGGGGAATTCGGGTTTGTGATATTCGGTTTTGCTTTACAGCTGAACCTTATGCCCACCGAACTGTCTAACCAAATGATGGCGGTTATAGCCATAAGCATGTTGGGTACGCCTTTCCTGCTTTTAATCAACGAAAAGTGGATAGACCCTTATTTTGGAGTAAAAGAACAAAACAAAAACAAATACGACCACATTGAGGAAGAAGAAAACGATGTGGTTATAGCAGGGTTTGGCAACTTTGGCAGTACCATAGGCCGCCTTTTAAAGGCAAACGGCATACCCGCCACCATTTTAGACATGGACTCAGACCGGGTTGATTCCTTGCGGAAAATGGGCTTTAAGGTGTATTATGGCGATGCCTCCAGGTTGGAACTGCTTAAAGCCGCCGGTTGTGATAATGCTAAACTGTTTATTGCCGCCATAGACAACCCGCAGGTAAACCTGTATGTGGTAGATATAGTAAAGAAACATTTCCCGCACCTTAAAATACTGGCACGGGCGCGTAACCGAAACGATGCATTTGACCTACTGAATATGGGTATTAATGATTTTTACCGCGAAAACCTGTACAGTGCCGTAAACCTGGGTATAGATGCCCTTGTAGAAATGGGTCACAGAAAGTACACCGCCACCAGGCAGGGTCAGCGCTTTATTAAGTACGACGAAGCCGCCACCCGCCGCCTTGCCACCAACAGGCACGACAAGCAAACGCTACTGGCAGGTACATTGCGCGAAATAGAAATACAGGAACAGCTGCTGAAACAGGATTTGTATGCGCAGCTGGGAGCGCAAGACCACGGCTGGGAAAGTGCCGAACGACGCAAGGAAGAAAACACATTAGAATAAACAACAAAGGACTGTCTTGAGAGTAACCGAGACAGCCCCTTGTATTATTTAGAACGGGATTTAAGCACTTGCTCTATATCTTCCAGAGTGAAACCCTTTGCCCTAAGCAGTACCAAAAAGTGGAACAACAAATCGGCCGACTCGTTTTTAAAGAGTTCGTCGTTGTTGTCCTTGGCTTCAATAACTACCTCAACAGCCTCCTCGCCTACTTTTTGAGCCACTTTATTTATACCTCGCTTTAATAGCGAGTTGGTATACGAGTTTTCATCGCCACTCTCGGCGCGCTGCGCAATGGTTTGTTCTAACTGGTACAAAAATCCTTTGGCGGCACCTTCTCCAAAACAGGTTTGGGTACCCGTGTGGCATACTACCCCAGCCGGTTGCACCTTTATCAGCAGTGTATCATTATCGCAGTCTATCTTTATATCTTTTACCGTAAGGTAGTTGCCACTTGTTTCTCCTTTTGTCCAAAGCCTGTTTTTGCTACGGCTAAAAAACGTTACACGCCCTTCCGCCTGTGTTTTGGCCAGGGCCTCGGCATTCATATAACCCAGCATAAGCACCTGAGCGGTGGCAGCATCCTGTATAATAGCGGGAATTAATCCTCCTGTTTTATCAAAATCGGGTTGTATCATCGTACAGATATATTTTGTTGTTTTAAGTAGTTTTTTAAGTCAGGAATGGCAAGCTCTCCATAGTGGAACAGGCTCGCTGCCAGTGCAGCCGTAGCCTGGGTTTGGGTAAATACCTCTGCGAAATGCGCCTTACTTCCTGCTCCTCCCGATGCAATTACCGGAATATTGGTTACGGCACACACCTCGTTAAGCAGCTCTATTGCAAAGCCGCTTTTGGTACCGTCCTTATCCATAGAAGTAAGCAGTATTTCGCCTGCGCCCAGTTGCCCTGCCTGTTGTGCCCATTCGGTTACCGAAAGCCCTGTCGCGGTACGTCCGCCACTAACGTATACTTCCCAAAAACCGTTGGTACGTTTGGCATCTATAGCAACCACCACCGCCTGGCAGCCCAGGTTATCGGCTATCTCCTTGATTAGTTGCGGATTTTTCACCGCCGATGAGTTCAGGCTCACTTTGTCTGCCCCGCTTCGAATAAGATATTCGGCATCAGCGGCAGTATTAATTCCCCCACCTACGGTAAACGGTATGTTAATCTGCGAAGCCACTTCGGTAACCAGTCCGGCAAGGGTTTTGCGCTTTTCTACCGTAGCGGTTATGTCCAGGAATACCAGCTCATCGGCACCTTCGGCAGCGTAGCGCGCCGCCAGCTCCACCGGATTACCGGCATCGGTCAACCCCACAAAATTTACACCCTTTACTACCCTGTTGTCCTTAATATCCAGGCAGGGAATTATCCTTTTCTTTAGCATAGCTCTCTCAGTTGGGTTAGCGTAATGTTTCCTTCGTAAATGGCCTTGCCAATGATAGCACCGGCGCAACCCATTTCCCTTAGCTTGTACAGGTCATCCATAGTAGTAACGCCTCCGCTTGCAATCAGCCCCACATTGGTCTGTTCCAAAATTTCCCCATAAAGTTCAAACGACGGGCCTTGCAGCATACCATCTTTACTAATATCGGTACAAATAACCGACTGTATTCCCTTACCGGAAAAGTCTTTAATAAAATCCACCACATCAAGGGTGCTTTCTTCCAGCCAGCCGCCTACCGCTATTTTCCGGTTACGGCAATCGGCCCCGAGAATGATTTTATCAGTACCGTATTTTTCAAGCCAGGCGTACACGGTTTCCGGTTGCTTTACGGCAATACTGCCCGCAGTAACCTGAGCCGCCCCACTGCTAAAAGCGGTTTCTATATCGGCATCCGTTTTAAGGCCTCCGCCAAAATCAACCGCAAGTTTTGTTTGACTGGCAATGCTTTCCAGCACCTTATAGTTAATAATCCGTCCTGCCTTGGCTCCATCAAGGTCTACCAGGTGCAGGTACTGTATACCGGCATCTTCGTACATTTTAGCTACCTCAAGCGGGTTCTCGTTATAGGTTTTCTGTTGTGCATAATCGCCCTGGGTAAGGCGCACGCACTTACCGTTTATTATATCTATGGCCGGAATAATTTTCATAATTCTAAAAAGTTTTTTAGTAGCTGTGCTCCAACAGGCCCAGATTTTTCGGGGTGAAACTGTACGGCATAATAATTATCTTTTTGCAATGCCGCGCTAAACGGCTGTATGTACCGGCTTACGCCTGCCGAAGTATCACTTAACCCGGCGTAATAACTGTGTACAAAATAAAAATCGGCATCTGGTACTATACCTTTAAACAATATACTGTCAAGATGCTGTACCGTATTCCACCCCATGTGTGGCACTTTGTCTTCCGGAGGAAACTTTAGCACATTAGTATCAAAAATTCCCAGTCCTTGGGTTTCGCCTTCTTCCGAAAAACGGCACATTAACTGCATGCCCAGGCAAATGCCCAGCACGGGTTGTGTAAGGTTTTTAATTACCTCATCCAGTCCGCGCTCCTTAAGGTAAGACATGGCAGGAGCGGCATGCCCCACCCCCGGAAAAATTACTTTATCTGCAGCATTCAGCTTTACAGGATCATCGGTTACCTCGCAGCTATAACCAAGGCGCTTTGCCGCATTCTCTACCGAAAGCGTATTGCCCGCATTATATTTTACAATGGCTATCATAGTGTTCCTTTTGTGCTGGGTATGTTATAATTATTGGTCTTAGACACCGCCATGCGTATGGCTTTGGCAAACGCTTTAAATATGGCTTCTATTTTGTGGTGCTCGTTAGTGCCTTCCGCTTTAATGTTCAGGTTGCATTTTGCAGTATCGGTAAACGATTTAAAAAAGTGCAGGAACATTTCGGTGGGCATCTCTCCTATTTTTTCGCGTTTAAAATCGGTATCCCAAACCAGCCAAGGCCTTCCGCCAAAATCAATGCCTACTTGTGCCAAACAATCGTCCATCGGTAATAAAAACCCATAGCGTTCTATCCCCTTTTTACTGCCCAATGCCTGTAAAAACGCATCGCCCAGTGCCAGTGCCGTGTCTTCAATAGTATGGTGTTCGTCTACCTCAAGGTCGCCTTTTACATCAATAATAAGCCCTACTTCTCCGTGACGCGATACCTGATCGAGCATGTGGTCAAAGAATGCCAACCCGGTATTGATCTTCGTTTTACTGTTATCATCAAGGTTTACGGTAACATTAATATTGGTTTCATTGGTTTTCCTTACCACACTGCCCGTACGCGGTTTTTGTTTCAGGAAACTGTAAATCGCATCCCAACGCGTTTCGCACAGCGTAGCGCTATCGCAATCTTTGCCAATAAAAATAGATTGACACCCCAGGTTCTCTGCAAGCTGCACATCGGTAAGCCGATCGCCTATAACATAGCTGTTAGCCAAATCGTAATTCCCTTTTATATAGTGCGTCAGCATACCCGTACCCGGCTTTCGGGTAGGCAGGTTATCCTCAGGGAAACTACGGTCGATGAGAACTTCGCTAAAGCGGATGCCTTCGTTTTCAAACGCCTGTATTATTTTGTTTTGGGCAGGCCAAAACGTAGCTTCCGGGAACGAAGCCGTACCAAGTCCGTCCTGATTGGTAACCATAACCAACTCATAATCGAGTTCTTTTGCTATTTTTCCCAATCCTGAAAACACACCGGGATAAAACTCCAGTTTTTCCAGGGAATCCAGTTGATAATCAACAGGTGGTTCTATAACAAGGGTGCCGTCGCGGTCTATAAAGAGTACTTTTTTCATAATTACAGGGATTTTAGGGTATAGATGAGTAAGGTGTTTTCTTCCGGTGTACCTATAGTGATGCGCAGGCAACCCGGCACTACGGTATTTCGGTTGCGCAAGATGATGCCTTTTTGTACCAATGCATTGTACACTCCGTCGGCATCGGTTACCTCAACCAACACAAAATTAGCATCGGTAGGATATATTTTTTTAGTGATGGAAAGTTGTGCCAAAGCGCTAATAAGGTTCTTCCTTTCGGATAACAACACCTGTTTTTGTTTTTCCACAGCATAAGCGTTTTCAAGGGCTGCAAGCGCCGCTTCATAATTGATGCGACTGATGTTGTATGGTGGTTTTACTTTATTAAACAGGTTAATAACGGGTGCATTGGCAAAAGCCAGTCCAACCCGTGCAGCTGCCAGACCCCATGCTTTGCTAAGGGTTTGCAACACGACCAAATTAGGGTATTGTGCCAACTTCTGCGAAAGTGAAGCGGCATTAGCAAAATCAATATACGCCTCGTCTACCACCACTATACCGTTGAAGTTTTGCAGTATGGTTTCAACATCGTTCAGGATGTTCCCTGTGGGGTTGTTTGGCGAACACATGAAAACCAGTTTTAATTGCTCGTCTTTTAATAATGGTAAAGCAGCATCAATATCAATCTGAAAATCATCGGTAAGCGGTACTTCTATAAGCGATACATTATTAATATCTGCCGATACCTTATACATACCATACGTGGGCGTAAACGTAAGTGCCTTATCCTTTCCCGGTTCGCAAAAAATACGGAAACACAGGTCTATGGCCTCGTCACTACCGTTGCCTACAAAAATGTTTTCTGCCGAAACACTTTTAATTTCAGCCAACTTATCTTTCAACTGCTTTTGTAGCGGATCCGGGTAACGGTTCAGCGTACCAAACGGGTTTTCGTTAGCATCGAGGTAAGCCGTAGCCGTACCCTTAAACTCATCGCGGGCAGAACTGTAGGGCTTTAAAGCCAATATATTTGGGCGTACTATTTTTTCTAAACTAAACATTTTGCAATGATTTTAAACGGATGGTTACTGCATTTTTGTGTGCCTGTAGTTGCTCGGCAGCTGCCATGGCTTCTATAGCGGGGCCAATGTTTTGCAATCCCTGCGCGGTGATTTTCTGGAAGGTTATTTTCTTTACAAAGCTGTCCAGCGACACCCCGCTATAGCTGCGGGCATAGCCGTTTGTAGGCAGGGTGTGGTTGGTACCGCTGGCATAATCGCCGGCGCTTTCGCAACTGTAGTTCCCTATAAAAACTGAACCAGCATTGGTTACCTTTTCTGCCAGAGCATCGGCATCGGCGGTAGCAATAATAAGGTGTTCCGGGGCATACCCGTTACTGAAAGCAATACAGCTTGCAGTGTCGGGCAATACAATAATCCTGCTGTTGTCCAGTGCCTTTTGGGCAACACCCTCGCGGGGCAGGGCAGCTACCTGTGTGTTTATTTCGGCAAGTACACTGTTTCCAAAACCCTCATTGGTCGTTACAAGTACCACCTGGCTGTCGGCACCGTGTTCGGCCTGGCTTAGCAGGTCGGCTGCCACAAAAGCAGGATTGGCGGTAGCATCGGCTATAACCAGCAGTTCGCTTGGCCCTGCCGGCAGGTCAATCGCTACCCCGGCGGCAAAAGCAGCCTGCTTGGCAGCGGTTACGTACTGGTTACCCGGCCCAAAAATTTTATCTACTTTAGAAATGCTCTGCGTACCAAACGCCAGTGCCCCTATGGCCTGTATGCCGCCTACTTTGTATATTTTACTTACACCTGCAAGCTGGGCTGTGTACAGTATGGCCGGGTTAATATTACCCTGTTTATCGGGCGGAGTGCAGAGTATTATCTCTTTGCAGCCTGCTATGGTAGCCGGAACCGCCAGCATCAGTACCGTAGAAAACAACGGCGCCGAACCTCCCGGAATGTAAATACCCACCTTTTCTATGGCACGGCTTTCGCGCCAGCAGGTAACGCCCGCAGTGGTTTCTATCAGCTGTTTTGCTTCTTTCTGTACCGTGTGGAATTTCTCAATATTGCTTTTGGCCAACTGTATTGCAGCTTTCAGTTCGTCACTAACCGTTGCGGTAGCGGCATTAATTTCCTCCTGTGAAACCCCAATCGCATCAGGATTAGCACCATCAAACAATTGCGTATACTTTGTAACTGCTTTGTCACCATTTTGTTTAATCTCTGTAAACACCTGTTGCACTAACGTGTTTAAGTCCTGCACATCGAGTGAAGGGCGGGCAAACAGGTTTTGCCATTGGGTTTTATCGGGGTTTAATATTGTTTTCATTTTTAAGTCGTAAAGTCTAAAGTTTGTAAAGTTGAAAAAGGACATAGATTGCCGCGCTCCGTTGCACTTCGCTCGCGCCCGAGGGCATAGCCCGAACTGACGAAGTAATGACGGATGGGGCTACAAAATCATTTTCTCCACATTAGTAACCAAAATCCCCTCGGCACCAAGGGCTTTCAACTGGTCGATGATGTCCCAGAATGCATCTTCTCGCACTACCGAGTGGATGCTGCTCCAGCCGGGTTCGGCAAGCGGAAGTACCGTAGGGCTTTTCATGCCCGGTAGTATTGATGAAATTTGCGGAATGGCTTCGTTTGGCGCATTCAGCAGTATGTATTTGTTTTCGGCAGCGTTTTTAACTGATTGTATCCGGAACAGCAGCTTATCCAGTATCTCCTGTTTCTCTGCGCTAAGGTTGGTATTGCTTATCAGCACCGCCTCGCTTTTTATAACCTGCTCTACCTCCTTAAGGCCGTTAATTTGCAGGGTGCTGCCGGTGCTTACAATATCAAAAATACCATCGGCAAGGCCAATTGCCGGGGCTATTTCCACACTGCCACTTATGGTTTCTATAGATGCGTTGATGTTATTTTCGTTGAAAAACTTTTGCAGGATAACCGGGTAACTGGTGGCTACCTTTTTGTTGTTAAAGTAGGCTGCGCCTGTGTATACCACATCCTTTGGCACGGCAAGGGAAAGACGGCAACCGGCAAAACCCAGCTGTTTTACTTGGGTAACCTTCTTGTCTTTTTCCCATACCTCGTTTTGACCCAGTATGCCTGCATCGGCTACGCCTTCTTCTACGTATTGCGGAATATCGTCGTCGCGCAGAAAAAGTATTTCTACAGGAAAGTTTGTAGAAGTAGCCTTAAGCCTGCGCTCGCCGTTAGAAAGGCGTATGCCGCAATCGCTAAGCAGCTGAAGTGATTTTTCGCTAAGGCGGCCGCTCTTTTGTACCGCAATCTTTAACTTACTCATGTTTGTTTGTGTTGTGCCTGAGTAAAGAGCGGGTAATTGTTTTTGTTGGAGAGAAAAAATACAGAAAAACAAAAAACCCGCCTGATTACTCAAACGGGTTTTTCGAAATATTTTAGGTTACTGCCATATCATTTCTACCTCGCGTTTGAGCCAGTGCTGAAATGATGATGATGCAGTTGATTAAAAATCATAGTTTTTTGTCTTTTATGACTGAGGCAAATGTATAAAGAAAACTTTTTACAACACACAGTTTTTAACAAATATTTTTTTCGAGCCTAAAATTACTGGTTTCCTTTAGCGTGATCTGCAAGGAATTGCGCAAGGCCAATATCAGTAAGCGGGTGCTTAAGAAGCCCTGTAATAGCGCTAAGCGGACCCGTCATAACATCGGCACCTATCTTGGCGCAGTTTACAATGTGCATGGTGTGGCGTACTGATGCAGCAAGGATTTGCGTTTCGTAGCCATAGTTGTCATAGATTTCACGGATTTCCTGGATAAGGTTAAGTCCGTCTGTAGAAATATCGTCAAGGCGGCCAATGAATGGCGACACATACGTAGCACCTGCCTTAGCAGCAAGCAGCGCCTGCCCTGCAGAGAACACAAGGGTAACGTTTGTTTTAATGCCTTTGTCTGAGAAATATTTACATGCCTTGATACCTTCTTTAGTAAGCGGAAGTTTTACCACAATACGCTCATGCAGGTCGGCAAGTTCTTCGCCTTCGCGAATCATACCGTCATAGTCTACCGCAATAACCTCAGCACTTACATCGCCATCTGAAATGTTGCAAATGTCTACATAATGCTTCAGTATACTGTCTTTACCTGTAATGCCTTCTTTAGCCATTAACGACGGGTTTGTGGTAACACCATCTAAAACGCCAAGTTCCTGAGCTTCTTTAATCTGGGCAAGGTTTGCTGTATCAATAAAAAATTTCATGTTGTGTTATTTTTTGTTTTTTGAATTTGGGTGCGAAATTACAACTTATAATGGTTCATCAGCATTTTTTCATAGACTTTGTCCGGTAGCAGCTTTTTAAGCACTATGCTGAATTTTTGCATAAATACCCCCACCCTGTAGTGTACATTAGGTTTTAGCTTATGCATTATGGCATATACCGCTTCGGCCATTTGCGTAGGGTCGCTGCCGGCATCTACATGCTCGTTCATCATACTAAGAGTATTACCGTAAGGCACCTCGTATGCCGAACCTTTAACCAGCGGCGCATGGTAGCGGCCTGCGGCTATGTTGGTGGCAAAATCGCCGGGTGCTACTGATGTAATGTTTATACCAAAGCCTTTAACCTCCATGCGTAGGGCTTCGGTTATCAGTTCCAATGCACCTTTAGATGCAGAGTACACCCCGCGGTACGGCAAGCCCATATAGCCTGCTATGCTGGTAACGTTAATGATAAGTCCGCTTTTCTGTGTGCGCATTTGCGGCAGTACGGCTTTCATAACCTCAATAGGGCCAAACAGGTTAACCTCAAAGTTGTTCTTTATTTCCTCAGCAGGGATTTCCTCAATAGGGCCCGTAATGCCCACACCTGCATTGTTTACCAATACGTCTATGGCACCGGCTTCGGCTATTACCTGTGCTACAGCGGCTTTAATGGTATCGGTATTACGCACGTCAAGCGCCACTAATGGGAATAATGAACCCGTTACGTTTTGAGGGTTGCGGCTGGTACCGTACACGCGGTAGCCTTTGTGGTGCAGAAATTCGCCTATGGATTTACCAATGCCCGACGAGGCACCGGTTATAAATACTACTTTGCTCATATTGTCTGTTTACAGAATGTGTATGCGAAAGTAATGTTTTATGGTTGAATTCGCTAATTGAGCTATTAGCTTTCAGCATTCAGCCGTTAGCCATAAAGCCGTTTTTCTGAAGGCCGAAAGCTAATAGCTAATTTCCTAAAACAAAAAAATCCCCTTACGGAGACCTGATAAAAGAAGAAAAAAATGGCAAGCGACCTACATCGCACCGCTACAACCACATACCTTTGCTGCGTTCCCACCCTGGAGGAGTCTGCAGGAGCTGGTCGTGTAGGACTTGCCGGTGCAAATATACAACCATTTTATATTTTTGCAAGCCCCGTTGCCCATAATAAAATACGTTGTATATTGCTTCATCTTTTTTAAAACCTCTTTATAATGCATAAACTATTAACTTCCATAGCTTTGGGAGTACTTATAATAAGCTGCAACGGAAACGGAAATACCGAAAAAAAAGCGTTTGAGCTTGATTTTACCAATGTAAAAGGCCAGTATAAGCCCGGAGAAACCTTTCCGCTTACAGTGCTTAACCCCGAAAACAAGCAAATAGACTCGATAGTGTATTACCTGAACGACGAAAAAATAGGTTCGGTTAAAGGGAATACCAAAATGGATATTGTACTTAAAGAAGGCCAGCTTGGCGCCAAAAGCATAAAAGCCCTTGTATACGCCGAAGGCAGCAATACTGAAGCTACCGGACAGGTAGAGGTGGTAAGCCCTGTGAAGGCAAAAATGCTTTCGTTTGACATTGTAAACACCTACCCTCACGATACCAACTCGTACACGCAGGGACTGGAGTTTTATAAAGACACCCTGATTGAAGGCACAGGTCAGTACCAGAAATCGGTACTGCGCAAAAACGATTACAAAACCGGTAAGGCATATAAGGAAATTACTCTTGATGGCAAGTACTTTGGCGAAGGTGTTACCGTTTTTAACAACAAAATATACCAGCTTACCTGGAGGGAAAACACCGGGTTTGTGTACAACGCGGGCAACCTGAACAAGGTAAAGGACTTCACTTACTTTAAGCAGATTGAAGGATGGGGCCTTACGCACGACGATAAAAACCTGTACCAGAGCGATGGTTCTATTACCATATACAAGCTGGATCCGGAAACGCTTAATGAGGTAAGTTCTGTAAATGTATATGCCGAAAACCGCAAGGTAGAAGAACTAAACGAACTGGAATGGGTAGACGGTAAAATCTATGCCAATGTGTACCAGACCAACACTATAGTGGTAATAGACCCTGCAACGGGCTATGTAGAAGGCCTTCTGGATTTAACCTCGCTTAGCGAAAAAATAACCCGCACCCCACAAACCGACGTGCTAAACGGTATAGCCTACAACCCTAAAACCAAAACCTTCTTTGTTACCGGAAAGCTTTGGGACAAGATGTTTGAGATAAGGATAAAATAATTTTTCAATTTGAAAATGTACCAATTTGAAAATGTACCAATTTGAAAATTGCATATAAAAACACTGAAGGCTGCCAAATGGCAGCTTTTTTTTGTATTTTAGTGTTCATCCAATCAACAACTAACCGACAATATAAATGAAAAAAAGATTCCTACTTCTAATGTTCTGTTTTTGCTTAGGCTCAACACTATATGCACAAACTGATAGTACAAAACACAAAGGTCTTACCAAAACTGAACTTGCTACTGCAAAAGAGTTATACTCAAAAATGATTCAGTCTGAAACCTACATATCCATGAATGAAACTATGGCTAAAACCGCCACAAGTCTTAACGGGCTGAAATTACCTCAGTCAAATAGCCCGAAAGATATGGAAAGCGAGGCATCAACAACAGACTTTTACAGAAGCTGGCTAGCTAAAAATTTAAATAAGACAAAATTTAAATCTGTAGATGAAGGAGTTAAAGCAATAATGAAAGGCTGGAATCTTACAAAAAAACTCATGTCTGAAAACAAAGAAGTTTTTGCTCTGATAGGAAGAGCTAATGAAGAACAAGGACTTGAGATTGTCCGAACCGAAAACCCCTATGACAGGTTATATGACTTAAGTAATAAAAAGCATTAATTAAAACATCAAAGGCTGCCAATTGGCAGCCTTTTGCTATATACTATCACAGTTGAATGAAGCTAAATCTGAACTCCAAAATCTACAATCTGAAATTAAAACAATCCCTCCACAGAAAGATACCTCTCCCCTGTGTCGTAGTTAAATGTAAGCACTGTGGCACCTTCAGGAATATCGCCCAGCTTTTTAGCCACAGCAGCTAATGATGCCCCGCTGGAAATACCTATCAATATCCCCTCCTCTTTTGCGGCACGGCGGGCAAAGTCAAAGGCTTCGTCCTTGCTTACCTGAATAACACCGTCTATAACATTACTGTTGTATATACTGGGCACAAAACCTGCACCTATACCTTGTATGGGGTGCGGCCCCGGGGCGCCTCCGCTTAATACAGGCGATAATTCGGGTTCTACGGCATACACCTTAAGGCTTGGCCATTTTTGCTTTAAAACCTCTGCTACGCCCGTTATATGCCCTCCTGTACCCACACCTGTAACCAGGTAATCTACCCCCTCCGGAAAGTCGGCTATAATTTCCTGTGCGGTGGTGCGGCGGTGTACTTCGGTATTGGCAGGATTTTCAAACTGGCTGGGCGACCACGCGTGGGGAGTACTTGCAGTAAGCTCGGCTGCCTTTTCTATGGCGCCTTTCATACCCTTTTCGCGTGGGGTAAGCTCAAACTCCGCCCCATAAATAGACATCAGCCTGCGGCGTTCCACACTCATACTTTCGGGCATTACCAGTATCAGCTTATAGCCTTTTACGGCAGCCACCAGTGCAAGCCCTATACCGGTATTACCCGATGTAGGTTCTATAATAACACTGTCGGGCGTTAGTATACCCTTTGCCTCGGCATCTTCAATCATGGCCAGGGCTATACGGTCTTTTATGCTGCTGCCGGGATTGGTACGTTCCAGTTTAGCCCATACGTTCCGGTCCGGAAAAAGTTTGTTAAGTTTTACATGGGGCGTATTGCCTATGGTTTCAAGAATGTTGTTTGCTTTCATATTTTGGATATAAATTGGATGTATTAAATTACAAAATTCAGCGGTTCGGGAAACACTTCTTTTGTTTTTATTGTTATTTCACTTTTATGGTACACCAGCGATTCATCGGGCACCGATTGTGTAAGCCACACGTTGCCCCCTATAATACTACCGTGGCCTATAAACGTACGCCCGCCCAGTATGGTGGCATTGGCATAAATAGTAACACCATTACCTATGCTGGGGTGCCGTTTTACCTCTGCATCCTGTTTTTGTACACTAAGCGCACCCAGGGTTACCCCCTGGTATACCTTAACATCATTTCCTATAATCGATGTTTCACCTATTACAATCCCGGTACCGTGGTCTATAAAAAAACGCTGCCCTACGGTAGCTCCGGGGTGTATGTCTATACCCGTTTTTCCATGTACATACTCACTGAGCATACGGGGTAAAACAGGCACTTTTAAAACCCACAATTCATGTGCTATGCGGTATACCGAAATGGCAAAAAATCCGGGGTAGGAAACCAGCACTTCAGACCTCGATTTAGCAGCCGGGTCAAACATAAAAATAGCCTTCAGGTCGTCCTCAAGCAAGGCATGTATGGCAGGTGCTTTTTCGTGTAAAATTGCCACGGTATTTGCTGCTGCCTCCTCGGTTAAACCCGATAGTTGAAGCAGCCCGCTAAAGGTGGTTTCGAGTTCTTTTTCGCGCTGCACAAAATAGCTATAATCGGCAAACTGAGCCCCTATGCAAAACAGCCATTGAAAGAGGTCTTCCATCCATTGGCCCACATGGCGCATGTCGGGCAGCACACCCGATTTAAGATAGTTTGTAGTGTATATAGGATGTTTCATTTTTATAAAAATTGAGGCCCTTTTGTATTCCGGTAACACAGAGTTTCACAGAGGGAGCACAGAGATTCACAGAGAAAATTATTACGCAAAGTCACCCGAAGAAAGCCCAAAGTTTCCCAAAGTTTTACACACCACTTTAAAGCGCTCAGAGCATTCCTTCGGAATGTGGAAAGACCGCAAAGTATTATCAACACTCCGCGTTCTCGCGCTGAAAGCGCAACCTCAAAAAATCTTTTTTTTCTAAAACTTTGAGTACCTCTGAACTCCCTCTGCGAAACTCTGTGTTACTGACCTGACCTCTTCGGTTGCAACCCTAAAAGGAGGGGCCTTCCTTACAAAAGTAGGGAAAAATTCACACTCCCTATCATTTAAGTAGACTAATAAATCTGTTAAATTTATACTAACAAACGACTAAAACCACCCCGCACAGGCGTACCTTTATTAGAGATTCTAATTTTGGATAAATTTATACCAATAATAAATTAAAACTTTATATAAAACATTTCAATATACTGGATTTTAATTTTTTAAACATAAACTATAAAATTTATCTATAGTGGTTTTCGCAACCGTTTTCTGTTAAAAAAATGTTAACAAGCGATTTAAACAAACGTTTAATTTAAACAAGTGTTTAACTTTGTACCGAAATTAAATCACATCGCAATGACTGAATTTAATGATAAGCAGATTGAGATCCTGCAGGTAGCCGAAAGGCTGTTTGCCGAAGAGGGTTTTGACGGGGCTTCCATACGTGCGATAGCGCGTGAGGCGAACGTAAACATTGCCATGATTTCTTATTATTTCGGTTCTAAGGAAAAGCTACTGGAAGCGCTCATCACCTATCGCACCGGCGACATGAAAATGCAACTTCTTAGTATTTTTAACGAAGACCTCTCCCCTTTTCAAAAGGTGGAACTGCTCATAGATTTATACATAAGCCGTATAAATAAACACAAGTGCATGTACCAGATTATGCACTTTGAGCTTACCACAAAAAAGCGGATTATAGAGATGGAAAGCTTTATGGAAATAAAGCGGGAGAACGCCGAAATTTTCAGGAAGATTGTGCAGGAAGGACAGGAAAAAGGAATGTTTAATAAAGACATAAACATAGACCTTATACCCACCACAATAATGGGTGTACTGGTGCACTTTCGAAACAACAAATCCTATTTTGAAAAAACAATGGGTCTCGTTACTGAAGAAGCTTTTGAGCACTACATAGAAAATGAACTTACACATCACATTAAACAAACCATTAAAGCGCTATTGGCATATGAACATTAAGAAACTGCTGCCGGTAAGCCTGCTGTTGCTTAGTGCCACGGCACTGCATGCACAGCAAAGGCAACTTTCGCTGGACGAGGCCATAAACCTGGCAGTGACCAAGAGCACCGAGGCAACCCTGGCAGATACCAAGGTAGCCACCTCTAAACTGGAAGTGGATAACGTAAAAAACAACGCCTATCCATCATTAAAACTATCGGGGGCTTATCTTAGGATAACCGACCCTACCATTAACCTTAAAGCCCCACTGGGAAGCAGCGACAGCTCTGGTGACTCAAGTAGCAGCGGCTCTACTATGCCCAGCGTTAACAGCGCCATGTACGGTATGGCAAGCGCAGGCCTGCCCCTGTTTTCGGGTTTTAAGATTAAGAACAGTATTACTGCAAGCGAAAACGCCTATAAGGCAGAAACCTTTAACGCAGCCAATACAAAGGAACAACTGGCTATGCAAACCATAGTGCTGTACACTAACCTGTATAAAGCAAACCAATCGGTACTGCTGATAGAGGAAAACCTGAAAACAGCCCGCCAGCGCGTGAAGGATTTTACAGCCATGGAACAAAACGGCCTTATAGCCCGAAACGACCTGCTGAAATCGCAACTACAGGTAAGCAATACAGAGATTGTACTGGAAGACGCTAAAAAAACCGTATCGGTAATAAACTTCCAGCTTACTACCCTGCTGCACCTGCCGGAAGGCACACAGGTAGCGGTAAACGATGCGTATTTTAAAAATACAAACGTAAACCCTGCTGTTACCGAAAGCGATGCCGTAGCACAGCGCAATGACCTGGAAGCACTTCGCTATGCCGAAAAAGCTGCCGAAAGCAACGTAAAAATAGCCAAAGGTGACTACTACCCTACCCTGGCGCTTTCTGCCGGATATGTGTACCTTAACGTGCCGCACTTTGTAGAACTGTACAATGCTGCCAATGCAGGTATAAGCGTATCGTATGACCTGGCCGGTATTTTTAAAAACAAAAAGAAAGTACAGGCTGCCGAAAGCCGCAGGCTGGAACAACAACAACAACTGGACCTGGCTACCGAAAATGTAAAAGTACAGGTACAACAATCGCTGGAAAACTACAACCTGGCTGTAAAACAAAATAAAGTATATGCCGAGGCTGTAACCCAGGCCGCCGAAAACTACCGTATTGTAAAAGATAAATATGATAACGGACTGGTAGATACAAACGACCTTCTTGAAGCCGACGTAGACCAGCTTAAGGCAAAACTGAATGAAACCTTCAGCAGGGCCGATATAACCCAGCGTTTTTACGAGCTGCTAAACACTTCGGGAAAACTAACAAACTCATTTAACCTTACACAGAACAAATAATTCACCTAGCCATGGAAGAAAAAAAGAAAACAAATAAAAAGTTCCTCGTTATACTTATTGCCCTTGTAATTGTAGGCGGTGGTTACGGAACTTACAAATACATACACTCTCAGGCGCACGAAACAACAGACGACGCCCAGATAGAAAACAATATGAACCCTATTATACCGCGTGTATCGGGTTATATTACCAAAGTATATGTTGAGGATAACAAACAGGTAAAAAAAGGCGACACGCTGTTTGTAATAGACGATAAAGACTATGTGGTACGTGTGGAGGAAGCTAAAGCTGCCCTTGCTGCCGCAGAAGGAAGCTACGAGGCTGCAAAAGCCGATGTAGGCGGTGCTGCTGCAGGCGTATCGGTAAGCGATGCTAACATTGCTTCGACGCAAGGAAACATAGAAGCTGCCAAAGTACGTGTATGGAGGGCAAATAACGACTACGAGCGTTACAAAAACCTTTATGCTAACAAGAGTATCACAAAACAACAGTTTGAGCAGGCAGAAGCGACTAAAAAAGAAGCCGAGGCTAACCTAAGGGTACTGCAACAAGCCGAAGCTGCAAGTAAAAGCCAGCGTAGTGCCAGCGTAAGCCGCAGCACTGTAAGCAGCAAACAAACCGAAGTGGCAAAAGCCAACATAGAAAAAGCAAAAGCTACACTTGCAGCTGCCGAACTTAACCTAAGCTATACTGTGGTTACTGCTGCCGTAGACGGACAACTAAGCGCTGTAGACATTCAGCCGGGGCAACTTGTACAACCGGGCCAGGCACTGTTTTACATTATTAACAGCGAACAACCATGGGTAGTGGCTAACTTTAAAGAAACCCAGCTTACCAAAATGGTACCGGGCCAAAAAGTAACCATTGAAGCCGACGCTTTTCCTGGTGTGGAATTTGAAGGTACAGTAAGCTCATTCAGCCCTGCTACAGGTGCACGTTTTTCGCTACTACCTCCGGATAACGCTACCGGTAACTTCGTAAAAACAGTACAAAGGCTTCCTGTAAAAATCACTTTTACTGAGGCTAACGACAAAGAAAAAGTAAAACTACTGCGTCCGGGTATGAACGTAGAGGTAGACGTACACTTAAAATAATATTATGGCAGGAGGAGCAACCGTAAGCGACGATTTGGTAGAATACGGTTTCAGGCGGGTTATCATTACGATAACAGCGGTACTATGTGCCCTGCTCGAAATAGTGGATACTACCATTGTAAACGTTGCATTAAACGAAATGAGGGGAAGCCTTGGCGCTACCCTTACCGATGTGGCCTGGGTAATTACAGCCTATGCAATAGCAAACGTAATTGTAATACCCATGACCAGCTGGCTGAGTCAGCAGTTTGGCCGCCGTAACTATTTTGCGGCATCTATTATCATCTTTACCATATCTTCTTTTTTGTGTGGTAATGCCGATAACATCTGGGAACTGGTAGTATTCCGATTTATACAAGGTATGGGTGGTGGTGCCCTGCTGGTAACAGCACAAACCATTATTACCGAAAGTTACCCCGTAGCAAAACGTGGTATGGCACAGGCCATATACGGTATGGGTGTAATTGTAGGCCCTACCCTGGGTCCGCCACTGGGTGGATGGATTGTAGACAACTGGAGCTGGCCTTACATATTTTACATTAACGTACCACTGGGTATTATAGCCACAATGCTTACGCTGATATATGTAAAAAGCCCTAAGTACGGCGAAAAACTGAGCGCTGATAAGGTAGACTGGTGGGGTATGATATTTCTGATAATGTTCATCGGCTCGCTACAGTTTGTACTGGAGCATGGACAGCAGGACGACTGGTTTGAAGACCCGCTTATTGTAAGCCTTAGCGTAATGAGTGTTTTTGGCTTACTGGCGTTTATATGGCGCGAAAGCGTATACGAACACCCTATTGTAAACCTGAAGGTACTTAAAGACAGCAACCTGCGAATAGGTACCGTAATGTCGTTCATCATGGGATTCGGGTTATTTGGGTCAACATTTGTTATCCCCATCTACACCCAGTCTATTTTAGGATGGACCGCTACAGATGCAGGTTTACTATTAATACCAAGTTCACTAATGACCGCCTTTATGATGCCATTTGTAGGGCAAATGATACAACGAGGCGTAAAAAAGACGTACATGGTAGCGGCAGGTTTCAGCATATTCGTAGGCTTTACATTTTGGATGTTCAGTATTATGACGCCAGACACCGGCACAGAGCACTTCTTCTATCCGCTAATTTTGCGTGGTGTGGGGCTTGGGCTACTATTCGTTCCTATTACCACCATGTCGCTTAGTACGCTTAAAGGTAAAGCCATTGGCGAGGGTGCTGCTTTTACCGGTATGCTACGCCAGCTGGGCGGTTCGTTTGGTATTGCCATCATCAGTACGTTTGTAACGCGTTTCACGCAATCGCACAGGGTCACTCTTGTATCACATGAGGCAGTATATGATTACGAAACACAGCAACGCGTACAACAGCTTACTGCCGGCTTTATGGCCAAAGGTTACAGTATTACCGAAGCTACCGGCAAAGCTTATAAAGCGCTGGAAGGTGCAGTACTAAAACAGGCAACCGTATTATCATACATGGATATATTCCTGTACCTGGGTATATTATTTGCCATTTGTATTCCTTTTATCCTTTTAGTTAAGGAGGGTAAAACCAAGATAGATATGGCCGATGCAATGCACTAAAAGTTTACAGTTCACGGTTTACAGTTCATAGTTAGCAGTGCCGCGTATTTGATTCCGGCTTTAAAACTGTGAACCGTGAACTGTAAACTATGAACTCTCGTAGAAACTTAACTACATTTATATATTTCCCAAACCTGCCGTGACACATCCATGCCGGCAGGTTTTTTTACCCCGCACACACATCACTTTTTATTATATAATCATCATATCACAAGAAAATGAACAAAAAATACAATCACTACAAGGTAACCCTTGAACACGTTTACAGCCCGGCTAATGAAGACCTGCACCGTCGTGTGGAGGTGGTATTTGACAACCACGACAACCTGTTTAACATCATAGACATGATGCAGCAGAAAGACCTTTTTGGCGATATGGGACAAAGCACCGAGTTTGCCATAGGCCTTAAAATGTTTGGAGAAGTTATGCTGCGCAACAAAGACAACGCATTGTTTGAAGAAATGATGCCTGCCTTTAAACAGTTTATGGGCAAACTAAAAGGTAACCTTAAGGGCTAAACGCTTTATTTTATTAATGGTTTAGAGTTTTTTTATAAAAGTTTTAAGAATGTAGTTTTTATCTTTGGCCGATAAACCAATGTTATGAAAAAGACACTTTTACTTTTATTAGGCTTCGTTATGGTTGCCTGCTCTGACGATGACAACAACAATGTAGACAACGGCCTGCACAACCCCTATACCGGCGAGGTAACCGGCGAATGGGTTACTACAGAAATTGCGTTTGACGATATGGTCTTTGTTCCCAATTGTGACAATCCGGAAGTTACAGCAGTAAAATATTACTACAACTTTAACAACAACGGTACGGTAGACGTATATAACTCATGCGAAGTTGACGGAGAACTGGATGTTGAAGTGCCTATCACTACCGGAACGTATACCACCACCGGAAACGTATTTACGCTAACCATTGATGGTGTAGAAGGTAAAGCACATATGGTAGATTATCTGGAAGAGTTTAACGCTCTTGAATTGCGATTTGATATCGGTTCGTCAGGGTTGTTTTATGGACACCATATAACCATAGAATATCAAGAGGCTTTGTAAGCATAAATAAACAAGGGCAGTTCATTATGAACTGCCCTTGTTTATTTATAGATATTACCTTAGAAAAAACCTGTCTTTTATCGTGTAAACACCAGTGTGTTCCCCTTACTCAGCTTATCGTCGTAAGCATAGCCGTCATAATTAAAGCCTTTAAGCCCTTTTAGGGTTTTTACGTTGTTTTCTACAATGTAGCGTACCATCATACCCCTAGCCTTCTTTGCAAAAAAGCTCACCATACGCAACTTACCGTCTTTATAGTCTTTAAACTCCGGGGTAATTACAGGTACTTTTAGTGCTTTTACATCTACAGCGCCAAAGTATTCCTGGCTGGCAAGGTTAACAAACAGTTCGCCATCGGCAAGTTCTGCATTCAGGGCTTCGGTTATCGTTTGTTTCCAAAACTCGTACAGGTTTTTGTTCTCCCCTACCGGCAGGTGCGTACCCATTTCCAGGCGGTACGGCTGTATAAGATCCAGAGGCTTAAGTAACCCGTACAATCCCGAAAGTATGCGCAGGCTGTCCTGTAGTTTGTTTACTTTAGTGGCAGGTAGTGTATAGGCGTCGAGCCCCACGTATACATCACCGCTAAAGGCATACACGGCAGGTCGTGCATTTTTAGGTGTAAAAGGTGGCTGCCAGTCCTGGTTGCGCTGCCAGTTTAGTTGCGCCAGGTTATCGCTTATATCCATAAGGCTGCTCAGCTGGGCAGGGGTTTTATCTTTAACGGCAGTGTGTACTTCGGCTGCCTGAGTAAGGAAAGCCGGTTCGGTATATTTTTTTACGGGAAGTTTTGTTTCAAAGTCCAGCGACTTGGCCGGAGAGATCACCATTTTCATAGTACGTAATTTTTACCAAAAATACTTTGTAAAAGTAAGCGGTGCAATACAACACTATAGGATTTTGTTATCTTAGCATAAACAACCTTTTGAAGTATGAAATATAAGTGTATTAATATAATCATTTTTATTTGTATCTCTCTTGGGGCTATTGCACAGGAAACGATATCAATACCTAAAATAAAAGCTGACAAAAACCTTAAAGTATATGAATATCCCAAAGTATATGCTTTGGGAGGCGTAATAAGCGACATGCCCTACACTTTTCTGATAAACTATAAAAAGGAAAGTGTATCAATAACCTTTACCACAATCAGTGGGCAAGAAGAAATTTGGACAGACAAACCAATTTCTGACGATGAATTCATTAAATATTTACAAGGCGAATATTCTGCTTTAATGAAGAAAGTGCACCTGCCCGAATTGTTCAAAAAAATCCTTGATAAGGAAATTACCATAAAAAATTATGACCTCAACAAAAAGACCGGGCGGCTGGCTGTAATTGGAAATAACAGTGAATATGAAGAAGTATCATTAGAAGTACAACACATCGGTTATTACAGCTATGTATATACTATTTTAATCCGGTGGAAATATTAGTTATCAATTTCTACCTTTGCCCAAAACACCTCAATGCACCACTGGCTTAAAAAATATCGTGATATATTGCTGTACGGCGCCTGCCTTGCATTACTATTACTGGCATTACGCTGGGCCGAATACCGTTTCCTTATTATAAGCAGCCGACAGGAACTCTATACGGGATTTATAGCACTGGTGTTTACCGGGCTTGGGATATGGCTAACACTGAAGCTTGCCAAACCAAAAAAAGAGACTGTAATTGTGGAACGCAAGGTAGAGATCATCCCCTCGCCTGCTACGGTAACTGAATCCGATGTGCTGAGCAAACGAGAGCTGGAGGTATTGCAACTTATGGCTTCGGGGATGAGCAATGCCGAGATTGCCGAACAGCTTTTTGTATCGCTGAATACAGTTAAGACACATTCGTCTAAAATCTACGAAAAACTCGATGTAAAAAGGCGCACCCAGGCTGTGGAAAAAGCAAAACTACTGAATATCATCAGTTAAACACCGTATCACACTAAAGTATTAGCCGCAAAAATCATACTTTAGTATGAGGAAAATGTGCCGCGAGGTTACCAATTTTGCAGCAGGAATTATTAACCAAAAGACATTTTACGCATGAAAAAAAGCATTATCCTAAATGGCCTAATTGGTGGCATTATCAGTATTTCAGGTTTCTTTATATTAGAAGGTACCGGAGGAAATTCACACGGTACCCTGAGCATGGTAGTGGGCTACGCCTCCATGCTGCTGGCATTCTCACTTATATATGTAGCCATAAAAAACTATCGCGATAAGGAAAACGGCGGGTTTATCAGCTTTAGCCAAGCCCTAAAGGCAGGGCTGCTTATAGCACTGATTACTTCTACCGTATATGTAGTGGCATGGCTTATTTATTCGGCATATTTCAGTCCTGATTTTATAGAGCAATATAGCAAAGCAGTATTAAATTCTATGGCTAAGGAAGGTAAGAGCGCCGCTGAAATACAGGCAAAGGCTGCCGAAATGAAAGAATTTGCAGCAATGTACAACAACCCCTTCCTTAAAATAGCAATAACTTACACAGAAGTATTACCTTTAGGTATCATAATATCAATAATAACAGTACTAATCCTTAAAAAGAAAGATATTACACACGAGGCTGTTACAAACAATTAATATATAATCAAAAACATCTGTATGGCAAAAATAACAGGATTCGGAGGGCTTTTCTTCCGTTCTAAAGACCACAAGGCGCTGGCCGAATGGTATAACAAGCATTTAGGCATTAACGGCATGGCATGGCAGCAGGAAGCCGGCCCTACGGTATTTGCCCCCTTTAAGCAAGACACAGGCTATTTTGGCAGCGACACCCAGCAGTTTATGATGAACTTTCGCGTGGAAGGGCTTGATGAACTTATAACCCAACTAAAAGCCGACGGCGTACGTGTAGACGATAACCGCATGGAAGAATCTTATGGTAAGTTTGCCTGGATATACGACCCCGACGGTAATAAGATAGAACTATGGGAGCCCACTGCAGAGTAGGTTTCAGTTTAGTTTGGCTATTAATTTACAGCCCAATATAATGGCGCGGATTTTTAATCCGTGCCATTTGTTTTTTATAAGGCATGGATTTTAAACACATTTGTTGTAACAAATATGTAAGGCGATACACCTATTATTATAATAAGTATGATGCTTTAGTGTTATATTAGCATCTCAAACCAATCGGAAACAATCATGCCTGAAAACATTATCCAAACGGATGGGCTTACCTTCCAATACGCTAAGGGCAGAAAAGCCCTTGACAACGTTTCATTAAACATCCCGAAAGGGTCAATTTATGGGTTCCTGGGACCAAATGGCGCCGGTAAAAGTACCACCATGCGCCTGCTTACAGGCATCCTTGCCGAGCAGCAACCTTCTATAAAGCTGTTTGGTAAGCCGTTGCAGGGGCAAATGCCCGGAGTATTTCACCGCATAGGCTCACTAGTAGAAAGCCCTGCCTTGTACCTGCACCTTAGTGGGCAAGACAACCTGCGCTACATAGCCCGCATGCGGAACATACCCGAAAATAAAATACCCGAAGTACTGGAACTGGTAGACCTGCAACGCGATGCAAACAGAAAAGCTAAACAATATTCGCTGGGTATGAAACAACGCCTGGCGATAGCCATGGCGCTACTGGGCGAACCTGAGCTGTTGTTGCTGGACGAACCTGTAAACGGCCTTGACCCTAACGGCATGCGCGACATACGTCAACTACTTGTTAAGCTAAACAAGGAGAAAGGTATTACCATATTTGTATCGAGTCACCTGCTGGCCGAAGTAGAGCGTATGTGTACCCATGTGGGTATTATAAGCCGAGGCAAACTGCGTTTTGAAGGCACTATTGGCCAACTCGCTTCTGCGTCGGGTGCGTGCCGTGTGCAGCTTACCATTAACGATGCCGCAGGGTGGCATACCAAACTCCTTACCGACCACCCGGATGTACTTCGCGAAGCCGAAAATCAGTTATTGCTGGAATTACCAAGCCGCAATGATATTCCCGCATTTTTGCGCAAGCTGGTTACTGCCGGTGCCGAAGTATACGAATTAAAAGTACTAAATGGCCTTGAAGAATGGTTTATGTCGCTAATCAACCAAAAATAAAAACCACCCGATTATGAATACGTTTACTACAGCCCTTAAGGGCGAATACATAAAAAAGAAAGGCACCGGGCTGTTTTGGCTGGCTGCCGGTATGGGGGCTTTTATGCCTATAGTATATGCAATTGTAATGATTGTACAATACACCATGGGCAGCGAAAAAGCCGATGCTATACCTTATAATTACTTCACTAAAATAATGGAAGAAATGCTGGGCGGTTATGCACAATTTTTCTTTCCGCTGTTTATTATTATAGCCGTAAGCCGTATTACCCAGACCGACCACCGCAACGGGGGCTGGCAGCTTATGGAAACCCAACCCATAAAGCGATGGGATATTTATAGCGCCAAGCTTACCATGATACTTACGGCCAATCTTATTTCTATACTGTCGCTTATTATCATGAGCTATGTGGGCGGCGGTATTACGCTGTTGTTTACCGAAGCACCTAAGGCAGCTACCTTTGGCTTTGAAGCAGGTGCCGTACTAAAAATAGTACTGAGGCTGTTTGTAACCGGGTTGTTTTTTACCGCGCTGCAATACATGATTTCGGTATTAATACCCAGCTTCGTATGGAGTATCCTTATCGGCTTCTTTATGCTGCTGGGCTACCTGTTCCTTTCATTGTTTAAAGTGTTGCCGGCATGGTACCCGCTAAACGTTATAGGCCACGTAGCCGATTTTAAAAAGGGCAGCGAACTGGGTTATCCTATTACCATAACAGAGTTGGCTTCTTTGGTTTTAGCCATTCTTATGGTGTATATCGGTTTTAACTGGTACAGGCATAAAGGATTTAAGGCTGCTTTTTTTGGAAGTGGAAAACGCATAGGTGCATTTATTGCAACACTGGTAGTAACCCTGGGAATAACAGCCTTTATGTTTAGCCCCAAAAGCACAGCCCGCCATAACAAAACCATAATAAGTGGTGCTATAGACAGTAAAAACAAAATCCACAGCATAGTAATTACCGACCTGTTTATTAGCGATACCATAGCCATAATACCGGTTACAGATAATAAATTCCATTATGAATTAAAGCAGGATATACCTCTGGATTCTTACCGCTTTGTACTGGACAACGGCCTTAACGGCAATATTATTTTTGGCACTAAAGACAGTATTAACATTAATGTAAAACAATACGGCAAAGCACTGGAAACCAAAGTTACCGGTACAAGGCTGGCCGAAAACGCATTTAATGAAAAGCAAACACCGGCGTTTAGCATGGTACAGTTTTCGCTTGATTCTAATTCAAATCTTGACAATGTAACGTCTTTTAGCAGCCAACTCTATAAAGAGTGGAAAGAGGACATGGAAGAAACCAGTAAATTCCGCACTGCTGATAACTACGTTCCGGGGCCGGATTACATAACCAAGCTAAAAAAAATACGCACCCTTACCTTCCTGAACTACTGGCAGGATTTCCTAAAAAAACGCAAGGTAATGTTCCCGGGTAAAGCAACTACTGAGAATGCCGACATTGCCGAAGTAAAGAAAATGGTACCGCTTGATGATGCATCGATGCTGGGTAGTGAAGACTATTTTAATTACGTGCGCAGCCTTATGATTTTTAAGGACGAAACAGATACCGATGAAAACACCAAAGCGCTGCACGCCATAGCCAAACTGAAACCGGGCATCTTTAAAGACAAAATGATGGTATGGCAGCTGCGCAACAGTTTGCGCGAAGCAAGTGATGCATCTGAACGCGAAACGCTGGTTAACGACTATGCCCACACGTTTACAAACGGGCACTTTACACAAAATGTACTGGCACTAAACAAAACCCTGGGCGGTATAGACAAAGGTAAATCTGCCCCGGCTATAGCCCTAAGCGACCTTAAAGGTGTACCCGTTTCACTGGAACAGTTTAAAGGAAAATACCTGGCCATAGATGTATGGGCTACGTGGTGCGGGCCATGCAGGCAGGAATCACCTTACTTTGAAAAACTGGCTATTAAATATAAAGGAGAAAACATACAGTTTGCCGCCATAAGTACAGATCAACAGATGGACAAGTGGTTCCTTGAAGCCAAACTTAAAAGCAAAAGCGTGCTGCAACTGCACAGTGACAACGGAGACAAGTTTAGCGAAGACTATGATATACAGGGCATACCACGCTTTATACTTATAGATAATGAAGGCAATATAGTAAATGCCGATATGCCACGCCCAAGCGAAAAAACCTTTGAACAGGTTATCCGCCGCGAACTGGGCATGAAGGAGTTGTAAACTAACTTGCCTGAGAGGATATATTTAGCCACGAATTACACGAAACACACTAATTCAAAAATTGTGATTGTTCGTGTAATTCGTGGCTAAACAATTAAATACACCAATGATTATATAAAACTTTATTTTTCCTTTATATAGACTCCTTTCACATTTAAAGCTTTAAACAACTTAGGATATGGACCATCTTTTTTCACATCCCATATGCGGACAACCGTGGTATCTGATGTAACAACTCCATAAAATTGAGGTTGTTCACCTCTAAAAGTCCGTGATTCATCAAGTAGTAAAAACCGATAGGTTTTATTAACCTCAAGCTTACTAAAAGAGCTGTCTACAATAATTGAATCATTATCATTTACAATTAACCCAAATTCATTATTGTCGTTCTTTATTACAATATAGCTCTCATTTTCAATGTTTTTTATAGCGTTAACTTTCCAATAGGAAAATTCCTGATTAAGAATAAAGAAACTAAAAACAAGAGATAAAATTAATTTCATAATTACATATTGGTTGTTTAAACGTACAAGCAATTTACAGGCTTTATATAAGCTTTTAAAATTTAAACCATAAAATATTTAAATTTTGAAAAACCGAATTTTGAAAAATTTCGTGGCTATCTTCTTATATTTGTGTAAACCTCTCACGCATTATGGACCCGTATACCCAGATAAACAAGAACATTAGCCGCTACGTAAACTTTTCGGATGAAGAGCTGGATATTTTTAATTCGCTACTGGAATTTAAAAAAGTGCCTAAGAAAACCATTATGCTGCACGAAGGCGACATTTGTACCTTTGAAGCTTTTGTAATTAAAGGCTGTGTGCGTAAGTATTATATAGACGGCAACGGGTTTGAGGTAATACTGCAGTTTGCCATAGAAGATGCCTGGGTGGGCGATATATCCAGTAGTGCTTACGACCAGAAACCCAGCAAGCTGTACATTGAAACGCTTGAAGACTGTGAATTCCTGTCGTTTAACCCCGATACTAAGGAGCAGCTTTTTGAATTGGCTCCCCGTTTTGAGCGTGCCTTCCGTATACTGGTGCAGCGCCACCTGTGGGTTACCCAAAACAGGCTTATTAATACCATTAGTAAAACCGCGCTGGACAAGTACCTTGAGTTCCTGGAAATGTACCCTACCCTGCCACAGCGCGTGGCTCAGCATTATATAGCCTCTTACCTGGGTATTTCGGCGGAGTTTTTAAGTAAGACCCGCGCCAAGCTTGCCAAACAGTAAGCTTACTCCCACTTGGTAGATGTGTGGCTTCTGTCCTGTTTTTCCAGGTATTCTTTCATTTTACGTTCTTCCCAGCCCTTACCCAGCAAAGCATCGGTGCCAAAAACACCAAAGGCATGAAACACAACACCTATTCCCCAAAAGAAGGCTGTACTGAATGTTTGAAACGTAAAGAACTCTTCGCCGGCATCAAGGTTAAACCATTTCATGGCCAGCATTATGGTGTTTACCATTATATAAATCATAAAGTGCTTGTAAAAACCCTTTACCGATTTTACTCTTTTACGGGCCCTGTCATATTTTGCCTGTTCTTCAAATGATATATTTTCCATAGTAGTATATTGTTTTATTTTTTGAAACTGAACCTCCTGGTTCTCTATATTGTTTTGTAAAAGTTTTTTTTCGCATTCGTGACTAAAAAACAGCCTGTATCCGTATAGCCACAGCCAGTGACCTAAAAGCCCGATTCCGGCAAACACTATTGTTATAAAAAGTGAGGTATCCCAAAAGCTGTCGGGTAACCCGAATTTAAAGAACTTCCCTGTAAGCAATAGCCCGTTTACACATACATACGCCATAACGTGCATGTAAAAACTGCGTACCTGCCATACCCTTTTCAGGGCTTCATCGGCAGCATTATACGATTTGTTTATTCCCATAACCCGTCTTTTTTAGCATTGGTGCTCACGTCTTCTTCCTTATCTAGGTACTCTTTCATTTTACGTTCTTCCCAGCCTGCTCCCAGGAAAGGCATTACGTTAAAGGCATTAAGCCCGTGTATCAGCAACCCGGTGCCCCAGCCCAGTAATGAGAACCAAAACCAGTGGAACTCCGGCGTGAATATTACATTGGTAATAATAAGCCCAGGTACAACAATGCAGTAGCACAACAGGTTAATGTAAAACCCCTTGATTTCCTTCACCCTTTTCTTAGCCCTTTTATAGGCTTCCTGTTCGTTTATATGATTCATGACTGACTCCATTTTTGATTGTGATATGATGATGATGATTTAATTGTTATTCTGTTCGTTGTTTACTGTTCATTGTTATGGCAGAGTGGCAACAACAAACCATGAACAATGAACTATAAACATTTTACCTCCAGCGGTTGTTTTTTTCCTTTTCCATAAGGCTGCGAATTTTTCGTTCCTCCCAGTCGCGCCCCATAAAGGGTATAATATGGAAGATACTCATGGCGTGCGCCGCCAGCCCGAAGCCCCACCCCAGCGCAGGCCATAAGAACCAAAGGTACTGCGGGCTGGTAGTTAAGTTCAGTATGGTAAGGCCGGTAATTATTACCAAATAAGAAAACAGGTGGCTGTAAAAACCCCTAATGTTTTCTACATGTTTCAGGGCTTTGTTATAACGTTCCTGGTCTTCAGTAAATACGGGTTCCATAATAGTAACTTGTTTTGTTAGCATGGGTAGTTTTACGGTAAAATATTTCTCGTCCTGTTCTATCTGCACCTTGCGGGCAGTAATAATTGCGTATCGGCTAAAAATGTTTTGCAGCCCCACCCCACGGCGGTCTTGCAGTACCTCTTTTTTCTGGTAATCGTTTTGTACCACCAGGTAGCCGTTTTGTTCGAATATCCTGATGTGCAATGGCTTTTGCTGACTCACCACATTGTGCTTTACCGTGTTTTCCAGCAACAACTGTAGCGAAAGCGGCACCACCATGGCTTCGGGATTTTCAAGCTTTTCGGGCAGTTCGTAGAACAAACTGTTTTCAAAGCGCATTTTCAGCAGGTTCATGTAGGTCTTGGCAAAGGCAAGCTCCTCCTCCACACTCACCAGCTCTTTATCCTTCTGTTCCAGTACATAACGGTACACCTTACTGAGCGACGTGGTAAACTTCTGCGCGCTCTCTGGGTTTTCCTCTATAAGCGAACTGAGCACATTAAGGCTGTTAAACAAAAAGTGCGGATCTATCTGGTTTTTAAGCGTTTCAAACTTAGCCGAGGCCGTACCCGCTATTATTTTTTGTTGCTTCAGGCGGTTTTCCTGATACTGCTTATAAAAGTAAAACGCATGCAGCGAAAGGGTTACAATCAGCGTAATACTTATAGCCACGTAGTAATTTTCTATGCGCTCTTCGGCAAAAAAACGTGACAGCGGCTTGCCCTCCATTACTACATCCTCAAATATCCTGAGCAGGAAAATAATGACAGACGACACCGAAAACGAACACAAAAACCCTACGAAACTGCGCTTTACCGATACCCGGCTCCCCGCAAAAATACGGTCCATAAGTTTATACACCCCGGTGTTAGCCAGGTGCAGTAAAACCGAATACAACATGATGTAAAAGAACTGTACCAGCAGCACATAGTCGAACCCGGGGCGGTAACCGCCGGCTACATTAACCAGCAGCAGTGCTACAAAAACTATAATCCCCAGCACAAAAGACCGCAACAGCTCCCTTAACAAAAATTTCATATTCAGTAATTTACAATATTATTTCTTTTCACCGCACTGCGCCATTGTGGCTTCGGCGCGGTCTTTACCCCATGTAGGGTGAAACGGCGTTTCAGGCTTAAAGTTAGCAAAAAGAGTTAGTGAACGCTCTACCTGTGCGCAAATAGGCTTGGTATCGGTACCAAAATACTTAGCCGAACCCAAATCATACTCTGCTTTACAGAACACCACACGCGGGTTTTCCGGCGATATCATGGCGGCTTTGGCATAGGTTTCGTTTACCTTCTGGCCGTATTTCATTCCGTTTGTCATAGGGTCATACACTATCCAGGCGGTGTATATCATGGCTTGCATTACCAGCAGTTCAGCATTGTTTTCAGACAGTAGGCTGGCAGCATCCTGGGCAGCCTGGGCCTTAATAAGCAGGGCGCTAATGGTTTGTTTATCCTTGGTTTGGAAAGCCGCCGTAGTGTTTACCAGCGCTACATAATAACTGGGCAACCAGTTGTCTTTCTCTACCGCCGCTATGCGCTCAAACATGGCCGAAGCCTCGGTAGACTTGCCCTCGCCCCACAGGCCGAACGCTTTTTTCATACCGGTTTCGTATTGTGTTTGTGCGGTAAGCATGCCGCAGATAAAAAGAAAAGCTGTAGTAATAATGCGTATCATAATTGTCAGATTTAATGGTTGTTATATTTTGATGAAGCAAAGATGCAAACATTTTCCTGCCCTTAAAAATACGAATTACCGAACTGTAGAAAAACAAGGATGAATTGTAAAATTAAGAGCCGCTGAGCTTTTAAGCCTCTTAGCGGCTTAACCAAAAGGCGTAATAAGTCCTATTATTATCTATTATTGTGCGTTTTTTTTGACTGGTTGTAGTGGAGGAATGGGTTTGGTACGGATGAGGAAAAGGGAGTGATTTTGTGGGGTGATTGTCGCATAAAACAAAAAAAAAAAAAAAAAATAGTTGAAAAAAATCATTTAACTAATTTTTTTCTTATATTTGATTATTACTTTCTTTTTGCTTAACAAAAAAAATATTTTCATAATTTTCACATTAACCAACATGCACACAAATAAGTTATGGCAAAAGATTTATTTTCTAAACCTTTTGATGAAGGAACAAACGCCAAATTAGAAATCTTCAAGCTTTATTTAAGAGAATGGCTACCTGTGTTTATCTCTTCGTATGAGAAAAGATTTTGGAGTACAATTTTTATATATGATTTTTTTGCAGGTGAAGGAAAAGATTCGATTGGCAATCATGGCAGTCCATTAGTTATATTGGATGTATTGAAAGAATACGAGGCATTAGTAAAACAAACTAAGGTAAAAATCAAAATAATCTTTAATGAAAAAGAAAAAGTAAGTCTAGATAGATTGAAAGCAAATATTAAAGACTTTGGTTATAATGAAGAAACTGTGGAAATTGTTTATTACAACAAACCTTTTCAAGATTTTTTTAAAGAAATTTATCCAAAGATGATGCTCAACACTGAATATCCAAGATTAATGTTCTTGGATCAGTACGGTATTAAAGAGATTACAAGCGAAATATTTAAAAAGTTAATCTCTTTCAAAAGAACTGATTTCATCTTTTTTATTTCATCTTCGTTCATTAGAAGATTTAAAGAGTTAGATGAGTTCAAAAATTACATAAGTATAACAAAAGAAAAATTTGATGAAACAAAACCATTTCATAGTCATCGAGTTGTTTTTGACTATTACAAATCCCTGATAAGCACTGATTATATGCTTGCTCCATTTTCAATAAAGAAAGGCATTAATATTTATGGCCTAATATTTGGTTCAAATCATTCATTAGGGCTAGAAAAATTCTTAAATGTTGCTTGGAAAATTAATCCTCATACTGGTGATGCTAACTTTAATATTGATGAAGAAAATATTATAAAAGGACAAGTTTCACTATTTGAAGAAGACAATAAAATAAAAAAGATTAGTTTTTACGAGAATGAATTGGAAAATCTTATTCTTTCAAAAAAAATTGTGACTTTACACAAATGCTATCTATACACTTTGGAATACGGCTGCCTTCCAAAACATTGTAACAAGGTTTTAGTTCAACTACAAAAGAATAATAAAATTGCAGCTTTAAACACTCGTTCTCAAAAAATCCATAATTTGGCTCCGCCAAATGATGCAAATATTGTTTTAATATGAAATATTCAAAAATAGAGTGGACAGAAGCAACATGGAATCCCTCAACAGGATGTAATAAAGTTACTGCCGGTTGCAAACACTGCTATGCTGAAACAATGGCTAAAAGACTTCAGGCCATGGGTACTCCTGGGTATGAGAACGGATTTGAATTCACACTAATGCCCGACAGATTGGAACTTCCTAAGAAGATTAAGAAGCCTACAAAATTCTTTGTGAACTCTATGAGCGATTTATTTCACGAGAAAATGCCTTATGAATATTTAGACCGGGTATTTAAAGTTATTAGAGAAACTCCCCAACATCAATATCAAATACTAACTAAGCGCGAAGAAATCCTAGCGGATTATTTCAAAACACGTTTAGTTCCTGATAATGTTTGGTTAGGAGTTACTGTTGAATTTGCAAAAACAAAAAACAGGATAGATTATCTAAGAAAAATTAATGCTAAGATTCGATTTCTGTCTATTGAACCGTTAATAGATGCTGTTGGTGAATTGGATTTAACAGGCATTCACTGGGTAATTGTTGGAGGTGAAAGTGGGCATAAAGCACGCCCAATGAATCCTGAATGGGCTATAGACATTCAAAGACAATGTGATGAACAAGGCGTATCATTTTTCTTTAAGCAGTGGGGTACTTGGGGTGAAGATGGTGTAAAAAGAAGTAAAAAAGCTAATGGAAGAATTTTACTAGGTCAAGAATGGAATGAAGAACCAACACCTATCGTTGTAAACTTCTAATTATACACCTCTTTATTGGCCAAACTTAAAGATTCTACTTACTCTAAATCAAGCCACGCACAATGCGTCTCTACTAAACACACCCCTAACCCCTCTCAAGAGGGGAAAAGCTTCACTCATTCACTGTAGCTTCCATCAACCATCAACCATCAACCATCAACTAACAACCATCAACTAACAACCATCAACTAACAACCATCAACCATCAACTAACAACCATCAACTAACAACCATCAACTAACAACCATCAACCATCAACCAAAAAAACCTACTTCTTATACGCCTTTACCCCGGCTTCAATTTTTAGTTGCAGGTAATTGCCCGTGGGCGGTATGGGGCAACTGTAGTCGTGGTTGTAGGCGCAGTACGGGTTGTACGCCCTGTTAAAATCAATCTGTATAGTGGTGCCCTGCGGCATGCGCAGGTCTATGTAGCGGCCTCCGGCATAGCTGCCCTCGCCATTGGTGTCGTCGGTAAACGGTAAAAACAGGTAGTCCTTGTACTCCTCGCGCTTTATAAGGTCCATGCTTTGGTACACATCCAGCTTGCAGGCCTTGCCCTCAACGGTAAAACGCAGTTCGCCGTACTTTACATACTGGCGGGTTTGGCCGTCGGTAGTAGCCATAGCAAAGGGTTTTTCGTTTGGCGTGCGTGTTAGCGTAGCGGTAACACAGTATTTAAGGTCTACCGGGTAAAAGGCCAGCGCCTTAAATGCCTTACGGTCTTTTTTGGTAAGCGGCGAGGTTTTAGGATTAGCATACTCCTCGTTCAGTTTTTTTTGTGCTTCCAGCGAGGCTGCCTTGCTGCAATCCTGCGCGTATGTAAGTGATATAATAGACAATGCCGCTATGGCAAACAGTTTTTTCATGAACCTGATTTTTACCAAAAGTAAGGATTTAGGCCGTAACGCCAAGGATTTTGCAAATCGGCCGCTTTAAAATGGCGCAATATTTGTGCGGGTAAGCGCGTTTTAATTATTATTTTTACAGAAAAACCACCATTGTTTTTTATGATACAAAAATTACGCTTCGGCTTGTTGCTGCTTATGCTTACCGGTGCCGCCACCGCACAGAATAAAAAGCTGAAAACCCAACACATAACCAATCCCTGCGCTAAAGAGGAAATTACCCTGAACTACGATAAAAAAGGTAAACTTACTGAGGAGGTAAACAAAACGACTACAGCCAAAGGTAAGGTGGTGGTAAACCGCACCCTGTACAAATACCAGGAAAACAACCCCGTACTGGTGCAGTTTGTATGCAACGACACCCTGGTAAGCGAGGAAGCCAGTGAATACATGAATGGCGACCTGGTGCATTTTCGCCGCACCGTAAAGGGCAGCCTGGTGCTCGATGAAGCGTATACCTATAAAAAGGGTAAGGTACTCAGTATAATTTCTACCACGCCAAAGGGCATGATTACCAAAACGGTAAAGTACGACAACGGCCTTAAAATGAAGGAAACCACAAGCCGTTCGGGTGAAATTATTATAGCGGTAGAGCGCGAATTTACCCACGGCAATGCCAAGACGGTGCAGTATTTTTCGGCTCCGGTTACTAACACCCCACAAATGATTAAGGAGTTTGTATTTGACTACGATGGCAATGTTATAGACGAGCGCACCATTATAAAAGGTGTGGAAACCGAGCGTGTAATACAGCGTTATGAAAAAGGCAGGCAGGCACTCCATAAAGAATTTCACTACAGTAACCCGGTATACGAAATGCAGTACGACGAACGCGGGAATCCGCTACGCGAGGAAAATTTTGATACGGGCGAGGTTACACTATACGACAGCAAGTTTAACCCTAACCACGACCTGAAAGAGGTAAAGGTGTTTAAAAACGATAAGGAGCAGTGCGTAAAGATGGTAGAAAATGAATACTGGGATTAACCTTTCATTACCCGAAATAACCACCTTCCCCGAAACAAGGCTTGTGGGTATGCACAGCACCATGAGCTTTGCACAAAACACCACTCCCCTGCTATGGCAAACCTTTATGCCGCGCCGTAAGGAAGTGCCGGCAGTCGACGCTAACCTGTTTTCGGTGCAACTGTACCCGCAAGGTTTCTTTGAGCAGTTTAACCCCAATGCGCATTTTGAAAAATGGGCAGCTGTGGCGGTGCCAAACGATGCTGTTGTTCCACAGGGTATGGATGCACTTACCCTTCCGGGCGGATTGTACGCTGTTTTTCACTACAAAGGCAATCCTACCAATGGCTCAGAAGTGTTTCGGTATATTTTAGGCGAATGGCTACCGCAAAGCGGTTATACTCTTGATGCGCGCCCGCATTTTGAAATCCTTGGCGAACGTTATAAAAATAATTCAGATGATAGCGAAGAGGATATTTACATCCCTATCTGTGTATAAAACAACAGGGCAGCTTAAATAAGCTGCCCTGTTTTATTTCAGTGGTTTTACACAACTACTTTAGCAGCTGTATCATTTCTTCGTTTTCCTGTATACGCGCGTGGTCCAGTGCTGTTTTACCAAAACTGTCCTTAACAGTACGGTCGGCACCGGCGGCAAGGAGCAGCTTTACAATATCAGTATGCCCAAAGGTTGCTGCAAAAATAAGCGCAGGCGCATTATTTAAGTTCACCTTGTTTACATCGGCCTTATGCTGAATAAGTAATTCGGACAATTTGGTATAGCCTTTAAAGGCAGCTCCCATAAGTGCTGTATTACCGGTTTTATCGGCGGCGTTAACATTGGCTCCGTTTTCTATAAGAAAAGTAGCTGCATCAACACTGTTATTATACACCGCAATTATAAGGGGCGTAAATCCCCTGTCATCGGCTTTATTAAAATTAGCGCCGGTAGCTTTAAGTTGCGCCAGTGCCGCAACATCGTTGTTGCGCGCCGCCAAAATAGCATCTTGTGCAAAGGCTGTACTACAGCATACCAGCAGGCATATAAGGATAAAACGTTTCATAGTGTATTAGTTCTGGATTAGTTTTTCAAGTTCCTCACGGGTCATTTTCAGTTCCTTGGCAAGGCGGGTTCCGTATTCAAAGTCGGCCTGGTAGAAGTACGAAATCATTTTGGCTACCACTTTTTTATCCCTTACCTGTTTTAGCGCCCCCGAAAGATTGAATACAAGCGCATCCTTATCTTTTTTACTGAACGAACGGTATAGTGCGCCCGCCTGTGCAAAATCATTTGGTTTAGAAATTTTGGCCTGGGTGGTTTCTACACCGTTAAATAATGATTTAGAGTATTTAAACTTAGGTGAATCTACCACACCCGGCTTAGAAGCCGATGGCTGGTAGTTTACGTCGCCGCTTTGTTTGCGCATACTCATTACACCATCCTGGTTATAAGTGGTTACAGCTACTTTAGGAGCATTAACCGGCAGCTGCTGAAAGTTTCCGCCCAGGCGGTAGCGTTGTGTATCAAAATAAGAGAAAAGACGGCCTTGCAGTAGCTTGTCTTCACTCGGCTCTATACCCGGAACCAGCGTACCCGGCGCAAAAGCCGACTGCTCTACCTCCTGGAAAAAGTTATCAGGATTTTGGTTCAGAGTCATGGTACCCACAAGTACCGGTTTTGCAACACTTTCTGGCCACACTTTGGTTACATCTACCGGATTGAAGTCCAGTTTATCAAAATCTTCCTTTTTAAGCATTTGTACATACAAATCCCATTTCGGGAAGTTGCCTGCCGCAATAGCACTCCTTAAATCCAGTGTAGCGTGTTCTATCAGCGTACTCTGAATTTTGTTAGCCTCGTCCTGAGACAGGTTGCGCTCTCCCTGTTTCGATTTCCAGGTGTATTTTACGTAAGTTACTTCACCTTTGTCGTTTATCCATTTAAAGGCATGTACGCCAGATCCGTTCATTTCCCTGTAGTTTGCCGGAATACCGTAATCTGAAAACAGCCATGTAAGCATGTGTGTAGCCTCAGGTATGTTTGCAAAGAAATCGAAAACGCGGTTAGGATCACAAGCACCGTTTGTTACCGGTGATGGCTTAAATGCATGAACCATATCCGGGAATTTAATGGCATCACGAATAAAAAACACGGGCAGGTTATTACCTACAAGGTCATAATTCCCTTGGTCTGTGTAGAATTTTACGGCAAAACCACGTGGGTCGCGGTAGGTTTCGGGGGAGCCCTTAGGGTGTACCACGGTAGAAAAACGGACAAACACCGGTGTTTTTTTACCGGCCTGGTTAAGAAAAGTAGCTTTAGTAACATCAGAAAAATCTGCTGCTGCCACAAACTCACCGTAGGCACCGGCTCCACGGGCGTGCACTACCCTTTCCGGGATGCGTTCCCTGTCAAAAGCGGCAAGCTTTTCTATAAGATGCACGTCTTCAAGTAACACCTGGCCATCGTTTCCTATGGTTTTGGAGTTTTGATTGTCGCCCACAGGTGCTCCTGTATTAGTAGTAAGCGCCTGTGAAAATGAGGTTGCCGTAATAACAAACAACCCGCCTGAAAGTATAATTTTTTTCAGCATTGTTAATTGGGTTTAAAATTAAACTGGTCAAAAGTACTTTTCAGCAGGGGTGCATTTTACAATCGTTAATCGAAAGAATTTATATTACTATTTGGGAATAATATTGCCAAAGGACATTTTGTTAAATATTTCTCAGTTTATTAAAGAGATTATTTTTACAGAACAGTTAACATTAACAGTCTCTCATCTATTATCTCCCCTCTTCCCCTTCCTGACAATTATCCACAACACATTGTTAAAAAAATCTTGCTTAGAAAATATTCTTTATTAAGATTTTTTTCTTAAAATTGAACTGTTTTAAAAGTTGCGTTTATGAAACATTTTATAGAGTTCCTGGAGCCTGATTTTGGCAGGGTAGAAATCGTAGCGCCCCATGGGTTTAACCTGCTCGATTTAGAAAACGGCAGAACAACGTACTTAGAGGTGAGAAAATCCAGTTGGGATGCCTTTAGTAAGCTCTTATCAGCATTTACACTGCGAGGTACAAATGCCGTAGCAAATTATATATACCATAATAGCAATGGTGAGGCGGTGGAATTAAACATATGCATGTCTCGTGCACAAACCGATGGCTATACCTATTTTGGTATATATGTTAACGATTATAGCCCGGCAGTATTTGTACGGAGAATAGGATAGCAACTACTCTTTTGCAATAAGGTTGATAACCGTCTTTTTGTCCTTACTTGTTACTTCTTTTGCATTAGTTTTTTGGGGATTAGAATAATCAATAATGAGGTAGTTATAACCATAATGGCCGATGTATGACACCAATGAGAATTCAATAATGCACAACTTTTTACCGAAGTGGGTGCCAAAATAAATACCTTCAGGCAAAAGAGAGTAATAGGATTGCTGCAACTGAAGTAGCTGTTTTTGTCTGTTGAACCAAAAGGTAAATCCAGACTCTGGCTTAAATTTCATTTCGCCTTTACTGGTAACTGATTCGCATATATCAGTAGGCCATGCCCATTGAAAGCTATCCTCTTGATAGTTGGTAGTCAACACAAGATAGTCTTTATCAGCTTCTGTGCAATATAGCATTTTATCATTTACGCGGATAAACTCCTGACCTGTCACTGCCAGACTAAAAAATAAAAAGAAACACAAAAGTCTCATGTTGATTAGCTTTGGTTGTAAAACTAATAAAAAAGGAGTGGCATTACACCACTCCCCTACATATCGGTCGTTACGGAACTATAAAATTTCTAAAATTAGTACCCGGCAGTAAAACGCTGCCTACGGAAACGCGGCGTTTCGGTTTCGTCGGCTATTACTACGGCAAGGTCTTCTACCGACAGGGTATTCCGATGGTTATCGTCAAACACCGGGCTGTCAAACCCAAGGCGGTAGTTGCCGGTACGGCCGGTGGTAATGCCCGGGTGCATTTCTATAGCCGGGCTAAAGAATACCCAGTCCAGCTCTTTTTCATCCTGAAGGATTTTCAGGTATTTGCGCACGGCATTGGCTCCTGCTTTATAATCCTCAGGAAATTTAGGTGTATCTATAAGCTGAAGCCCCGGAGCCACGTATAGGCTGCCCGCCCCTCCTATTATTATAAAACGGCTTATGCCTGCTTTTTTCACCGCTTTTTGTATGCTGTCGGCGCCTTTAAGGTAGTCTACATATATATCAGGATTTGTCCATCCGGGATTGTATGCGCTTATAACCACATCATGCCCCGTTAATATTTCGGCCAGCTCATCCGTGTCAAAAATATCCGCCTTAACACCTGTTACTCCCTGCGGAAGTGTTTGCTTAGGGTGGCGGCTTATGGCTGTGGCCCTGTGCCCACGGTGCGAAAATTCATTTACAAGTGCGTTGCCTACAAAGCCGGTGGCTCCTATTATAGCTACTTTCATAATTACTTTGTGTTTATTGTTATGTTTGGGTTATACGGTTTCGGTTGCAAACTGACTACTAAACTCCTGTAGTGTTACCCCTTTCAGTTCGGTGCAAATACAGTGGTTAATATTACGGTACAGGTTGTCCAGGCTGTCCTTAATGTTTTTGCCTACAGGGCATTTACCATTTGGTTCGTTCCTGGAAAAACCCAGCGACATGCATTCAAAGGTGGTATTGTATACATCTTCAAGGGTAATTTCATCGGCAGGGCGTGCCAGGCGTGCACCGCCAAACTTCCCTTCGCGGCTCTCTACAATATTGTGCTTTTTCAGGTTGCCAATTTCCTTGCGGATGAGTACAGGGTTAATGTTCATGCAGCCTGCCAAAAAATCTGACGATAAAAAATCTTCCGGATGCCTGCTCATCAGGGTGAGTATGTGGAGCGTAATTGCAAATTTTCCGGAAATCATACTGTAATATTATTTGTTACTAATGTAAGAAGAATTTTTGTAAGGAAAAATAACTTTTACCACGAATTTCGCGAATTAAACGAATTTATTTGCCGAATCAATAAATATTACTGTGTTGGTGTAATTTATGAAATTAGCTACAAAATCCATCTCCGGTTAAATTGACAAAAATCATGTACAGGCTGCGGCTTTGTGCCGTATCTTTGAAAAATACCAAAAATTCCCCGCTTTTATGGATAGCCTTATCCTTATTGTAGTGTGTATGCTGGCCGGAGTAATGCTGCGCAGGCAAAACGTGGTACCGCCAAATGCACATGTGGCACTAAACCAGTTTGCCATATACCTGCTGCTGCCTGCCCTATCTTTGTACTACATACCTAAAATCCACGTAACTGAAAAATTACTATACCCTGTAGGAGCGGGCTGGTTCAGCTTTTTATTCAGTTGGGCATTTTTTGCCACATTAGGGAATTTGCTAAAATGGTCGCGCAAGCTACAGGGCTGCCTTATTATTACAGGCGGATTCCTAAACTCATCGTTTATAGGATTTCCGGTTATTGAGGCGCTGTATGGCAAACAGGGACTTAAAACCGCCATTATGGTAGACCAGCCCGGTACTTTTGTAATGCTCTCAACACTGGGTGTACTGGTAGCTGTGCTGTATTCGCGTGGAACGCCTTCTGCGGCTGTAATAGCCAAAAGAGTTTTCAGTTTTCCTCCATTTATAGGTTTTGCCATAGGTGCCGCAATGAACCTGCTGCATTATGATTTTATAGATATAGTACAAACCGTGCTTCAAAAACTGGGCAGCTGTGTTACTCCCGTAGCACTGGTAGCTGTAGGCTTACAACTAAAAATAGACCGACAAAGCAAACACTGGGGATTCCTTGCCTGGGGGCTTGCCATGAAGCTGTTGTTTATTCCTGCTTTTTTCTTTGTTGTGTACAAACTAATACTGGGTGCCCATGGCGAACTGATAGACATATCCATTATGGAAGCCGCCACGCCCCCCATGATCAGCGCTGCAATATTGGCCTCGGCGCACGGGCTAAAACCCAAACTTTCCGGAATGATGGTGGGCATAGGGATACCACTTTCGGCATTAACAATGGCGTTCTGGTATGCCGTGCTGCATTATTTGTAGTTGTTTTTAGCATAAAAATGCAACTATCAAATTCAAACGGTTAAAAAATTTAACCCGTGTATGCCTATTTCCTGAAAATACGCCCCCTTAAGATGGGTGTTCTCCGCAACATTTTGAAAAATTCATAATTATTTGATTTGCAAAGCAAATAGATTTATTTTAACACAAAATATGTAAAGGAATTCCTAAATTACGCTTCCTTAAACAAACTACTTATTTTCCTTGAAATCTATGTGGATCTTTAAAAGCACAATCAACAAAAACCTCAACAGTTTTGCACTGCTTTTGGTACGCGTTGTTGCCGGGGGGCTTATGCTTACCCATGGCATTATGAAATATAAAATGCTGATGGGTCCCGGCCCTGTAAAATTTGCCGACCCTATAGGCATTGGTGAAAACCTTACGCTGGCTTTAGCTGTATTTGCAGAGCTGGTGTGTTCTGCCCTTATTATACTTGGGTTTGCCACCCGTTTAGCTGCCCTGCCTCCTATCGTTACTATGGTTGTGGCCGTATTTGTGGTACACGCACACCAGGGACTGGAACAGCAGGAACTCCCTATACTTTATCTGCTAATATACATAGTGGTACTGATTACCGGCAGCGGTAAGTATTCTATAGACCGTATTATACCAAGGAAGAAACGGTATATTTTTAGTTAAAAAAGCTCACCGAAGTGAGCCTGTTTCATTGTTTTATGATCTTGTGCGTTTCTGTTTTATTACCAAAATCCAACTTTAAAAGGTATATGCCGCATTGGGTAATATTATCCAATTTCAGTTCCGTACTGCCATTATTGTAATTTACTGTCGGATTTGCCACCAGCCTTCCGGTAAAATCGTATACTTCTGCACTGTTTGGTGCCTGGCTTGCCTTTACAGTAATATGGTCTTTAAAAGGGTTTGGAGTAATGGTATTCTTCACAATATTTTTTTCGGTTTCAGTCAATGATGTAGCATCTACAATACGTATCATTTTAAGAGATGTACCTCCTGCTCCAACCACTAATATTGAACCATCCGTGCCTCGAGAAAATGCAGTCGATATATTATCTGAGAATGACCCAAAATTATAAGTATAAGTTCCCATTTGGTTAAAAGACGTATCCAGTGTTCCGTCTGCTAATGATCGTTTAATTTGAAAACTCCTACTGCAAGGTCCTCCTCCTCCCATACAGTAGTCCCATCCTGTAGTATATAATTTATCATCATCAGGTTCGCTACGAGAATAATAGAGCCAGAGATTATTATACAGGGGCATATTCGCATCCAAATCATATTTCAATGTCATTCCTCCATGATAAAATGACCAAATAAAAGTAAAATCTACATACAAAGTACTATCATTAACATTTATTTTATTAATAGTAATAATCGTACCATCATTAAGTTCAGTTGTCGTGGTTCCGTTATTACCAAAAGAAGAAACTAAATTTCCATTAATATCAACCATACTCAATAACAGTTTTTGGTAGATAGTACCATTATATAAATAATCAGTTCCTACCAGTAAAAAGTTCCCATTATAACTTTTTATAGCGTTACCATAGCTTTTTTGGTTTAGGAGTATCTCTTTATACCCTAAAGCAGTATCAAAAGCTGTATCCAGAACACCACCATTGTCTATTTTAAAATATATAAGTGTTTGAGATCTTGTTCCTACACAATAAAAACCACCATCAGGAAGATATACAAAATCGTCAATACTTTCATCTCCTGAAAAATCTATATAGGAGATACCATTTGTACCAAAAGCAGTATCTAAAACACCGCTGTCAATACTAATTTTAGCCAAAAAACCGTCATTATTAGTTTCATTTGGATTTGTTTTACCGTAAACATACATATAACCTTCAATAATCTTAAACCCCGAAATACCATGTAAAACACCATTATTATCTAAAGATACAATACCATCTACACCAAAAGTTGTATCAGTATCTCCGTCGTAAAGGACTTTAATAGCCTTATCATTAGAAATTAAATAATAACTATCGTTATATAGGGCAACATCTTTTGGAAAAAAAGATAAATTTTTCACAACAACCCCAGTACCTCCAAAAGTAGGGTCTAATACATAATTTTGGCTATAGCATGATGTTGAAATAGCCAACCACAGAAATAGGAATGTAGCTCTCATAGGAATGTTGGTTTTATTAGGCAATTTACCAAAAAGATAAATGCTTAACAAATTTCTTATCTATAAAAATTACATTTTCCCTACTTTTGAAAAGTAATTTACACACAGCAATGAACACTACGCTTACCACTCCACTTATAGAGCAACTACAGGCCATAACCGGCATACCATACGTTTTTACAGATGAGGAAACCCGCATTACTTACGGCCATGACGAAACCGAAGACTACAGCTTTCCGCCTACGGTGGTGGTAAAGCCGGGCACGCCCGAAGAGGTTTCGGCTATAATGAAGCTGGCCAACGACTATAAAATCCCGGTGGTACCCATAGGTGCACGCACCGGGCTTAGTGGCGGTGCACTAAGCATACATGGCGGCATAGGGCTGAGTATGGAGCGTTTTACATCACTGGAAATAGACGAAAAAAACCTGCAGGCTATAGCAGGCCCTGCAGTGATAACGCAGGTATTGCGTGATACGGCATCTGAGAAAGGATTGTTTTACCCACCCGACCCAAGCAGCCAGGGAAGTTGTTCCATTGGCGGTAACGTAGCCGAAAACAGTGGCGGTGCCCGTGCCGTAAAATATGGCGTAACGAAAGATTACATCCTGAATCTTGAGGTGGTATTGCCTAACGGCGAAATCATCTGGACGGGGGCTAATACCCTGAAAAACTCTACAGGATACAATCTTACCCAACTTATGGTGGGCAGCGAAGGCACACTAGGCATCATTACCAAAATTGTACTAAAACTCATTCCGAAGCCTACCCATAATGTACTGATGCTTATCCCTTTCTTTAAGGCGGGGCAAGCATGCGAGGCCGTTGCGGCAATATTCCGTGCGGGGGTTATGCCTAGTGCACTGGAATTTATGGAGCGCGATGCTATAGACTGGGGAATGAAGTACCTGGACAATGTAAGCATTGACATAAAAGATGAAGTACAGGCGCACCTACTGGTAGAAGTAGATGGTAACTACCCCGATGTGCTGTTTAGCGAAGCTGAAAAAATAATGGGCGTAGTAGAGGCTTTTGACATTGATGAAATTCTGTTTGCCGATACCGAAGACCAAAAAAACGCCTTGTGGAAACTGCGCCGCACGGTAGCCGAAGCGGTAAAATCGCACTCGGTATACAAAGAAGAAGATACAGTGGTGCCACGCTATGAGTTGCCCGTACTACTGGAAGGTATTAAAGCCATTGGCAAAAAATACGGTTTCCATTCGGTGTGCTACGGCCACGCCGGCGACGGCAACCTGCACGTAAACATTATTAAAGGTGACATGACCGATGAAAACTGGCTTGTAGAAGTACCTAAGGGCATCCGCGAAATATTTGAGCTTACCGTTTCACTGAAAGGTACACTTAGTGGCGAACACGGTATAGGCTTTGTACAAAAGAATTATATGGACATTGCATTCCCGGAAGTGCAGCTACAACTAATGAAGGGCATCAAGCAATTATTCGACCCGAATAACATACTGAATCCGGGTAAGATTTTACCGGATAATCTATAAAGCAGCTGAGTTTCTTAGCTACTAAGCTACTTAGAGGCTAAGAAGCTTCTTTACTTAATATTTTAGTAGCTACTTTACCTATAGTAAGCCCCTGCACTATAATACTAAATACCACTACAAAATAGGTTATGGCTATCAGGGTGTTTTTGTAAGGGTTGTCGTGCATAGACAGCGCCAGTGCTATGGAAACTCCGCCACGCAGGCCTCCCCATACCAGTATTTTTATGGTGCCTTTGGTAAACTTTTCCCTAAAGGTAATAAACTTGGTAGGCAGCCATATGGATATAAACCTGCCCATAAGTACCAGTGCCACGGTTATAAAACCGGGTATCCAGTAATTATGAAAATTCTTTATCATAAGCAAGTCCAGACCGATGATAAGGAACAATATAGCATTTAAGATTTCGTCGTTCAGTTCCCAGAATTTATCAAGGTAGTCTTTAGTAATGGCACTCATGGCAAAACGCTTGCGCAGGTTGCCTATCATTATCCCCGCAAAAACCATCGTTAACGGCCCCGATATGTGCAGGTAGCGTGCTATAAGGTAGCCGCCCATTACTACAGACAGTGTTATTAGTACCGATACCTTATAGTCATCCACCTTTCGCATGGCACGCGATGCCGTTATTCCCAGCGTAAGTCCTAATACAAAAGCCCCTCCTGCCTCTTTAACCAGCAGCCACAGTACGTGCACCGGGGTAACATCAGACGATTTCCCCTGGGCCAGTTGCAGTATTACGGCAAAGACCACTACAGCCACACCATCGTTAAACAACGATTCACCTGCAATTTTGGTTTCCAGCGATTTGCGCACCTTAGCCTGCTTTAGTATACTCAATACTGCTACAGGGTCGGTAGGCGAAATTAGCGCCCCAAAAAGCAAACAATATATATATGGTATTTCTAAGTCTTTTATCGGGATAAAATACACCAGTGTACCCACCACAAAAGTGGAAATAACCACGCTTATGGTAGAAAACACTACCACCGGAACGCGTTGTTCCTTAAGATCTTTAATATTAATATGAATGGCTCCGGCAAAGAGCAGGAAGTTCAGCATGGCTCCCATAAGCAGCTCGGTAAAATCGAACTTATTAATGAGTTGCGACAGCCCGTGCAGCGTTTTAGGGAATACATTACCAAAAGCCACCAGCAGTATAGATACCGCCATGGCTATAACCATAACCCCTATGGTAGAAGGAAGCCGCAGATAACGCACATTTAGGTAAGCGAAGAAGCTTGCGAGTACAATAAGGATAGAAACGGTATAATATAATTCCATAGGCGTATAGTAAAACGGAGTAGTAAGCGGATTTTTACAAAGATAACTTTTTTGAACGTTTTGGCTGGTTTTTTAACAGCTGAAAGCCCCACACCCCAGTTAAAGTTCAGGGAGCACAAAATACGTCTCTAACTAAAAAACACCTTATATAGTCTCTAAAAATCTAATCTCCCAACAATTCAATTAATCCAGAAAGAACTATCTTAGCCAAAAACCAACGCCATGAAAAAATTCATATTACTACTGCTGTTCATAGCATCTGCCTCAGTAAATGCACAAAGCACTAACGAGTGTAACAGGTTTCATACCGGTACATTTAAATATTTAGACAATCGCTTCGGAACCATTACCCGTACCGAAACCCGTCAACGCGAAGTGAATGAAAAAAACGGAAACTACTTTGACGGTACCATAAAATGGCTGAGCGACTGCGAATATGAAATTACTCTGGAAAAATCTAACGCTACTGGCACCGAAGAAATGATGGGTAAACCCATAAGGGCTGCAATTGTAGCCATAAGCGGAAACGTAGCTACAATACAATTCATTGCTCCTGACGGCTCTAAGGGATACATAAAAATAGAAAAAGTAGAGATCCAGTAAAGTTATCCTCCTATCTAAAAACCTAACAATCATATTCACTCTAAAAGCACTATCTTTATGTAAACCAAAGTACATAACCCATGGACCGCCTGCTTATAAAAGGAACATCTCAGGAAGACATTCAGCGCATTGCCGACTTTGCAGCACGCCTAGGGCTAAATAATGAAAGCCATGCGTAAAAACCGGATTGAAGGATAACGGGAGACGCATGCAATGCGTCTCTACGGGAAAATCTTCGATAATCCGCGATTGCCAGCATCCGTTTTATCAGCGTTCCATATAACACACCCCCAGCCGTTCTCGCAGAGGGTAGCCGCTACAGCTTCCAACAACCAAAAACTAACAACCAACAACCCTCTAAAAATCTAATAATCTTACAATCCTATCAATCTAAAAATCGCTATATTTGCGCACATTGTAAATTTTTAATACTAATGATAAATATTACACTGCCGGACGGTTCGGTAAAACAGTTTGAGTCGGGAGCAACTCCCCACGATGTGGCCGTAAGCATAAGCGAGGGCCTTGCTAGGAATGTTATTTCTGCATCTTTTAATGGTACAACTGTTGAAACCAAGACCCCACTGACGACCGACGGTTCGCTAATATTATACACCTGGAACGACAAAGAGGGCAAAAAAGCCTTTTGGCACTCTACCAGCCACGTTATGGCGCAGGCACTACAGGAGCTATACCCCGGTATTAAGCTTACCATAGGCCCAGCTATAGACAATGGTTTTTACTACGACGTAGACTTTAACGGACAAACAATTACCGATAAAGACTTTAAAGCCGTAGAAGACCGCGTACTGGCCATAGCCAAAGAAAAATATGAATTCACCATGCGTTCGGCTACTAAGGCCGAGGCGCTTGCGTTTTATAAAGCTGAAGAAAACCCGTACAAGACCGAGCTTATCGAGAACCTTGAAGACGGCACAATCACCTTTTGCGACCACGCTACCTTTACCGACCTTTGCCGTGGCGGTCACATCCCGAACACAGGCATTATAAAGGCGTTTAAAATTATGAGCGTGGCAGGTGCCTACTGGCGCGGTGACGAAAAGAACAAGCAGCTTACACGCGTGTACGGTATCTCTTTCCCTAAGCAGAAAGACCTTACCGAATACCTTGAGCTACTTGAGGAAGCTAAGCGCCGCGACCACCGAAAACTGGGCAAGGAGCTGGAACTGTTTACTTTCTCACAAAAAGTAGGGCAAGGTCTTCCGTTATGGTTGCCAAAAGGTGCCGCCCTGCGCGACCGCCTGGAGCAATTCCTGAAAAAAGCACAAAAGAAAGCCGGATATGAGCAGGTGGTAACGCCGCACATAGGCCAAAAAGAACTATATGTAACCAGTGGACACTACGCTAAGTATGGCGCAGACAGCTTCCAGCCGATACATACTCCTGCCGAAGGCGAGGAGTTTTTGCTGAAGCCGATGAACTGTCCGCACCACTGCGAAATATATAACAGCAAACCGTGGTCGTACAAAGACCTGCCTAAGCGCTATGCTGAATTTGGTACTGTATACCGCTACGAGCAGAGTGGTGAGCTTCATGGGTTAACACGTGTACGTGGATTTACTCAGGATGACGCGCACATTTTCTGTACTCCTGATCAGCTTGATGAGGAATTCAAAAAAGTAATCGACCTGGTACTGTATGTATTCGGTTCGCTTGGTTTTGAAAACTTCAGCGCGCAGATTTCGCTTCGCGATAAAGAAAATCGCGACAAGTACATCGGTTCTGAAGAAAACTGGGAAAAGGCTGAAAACGCGATTATTAACGCTGCTAAAGACAAAGGTCTTAACACGGTAGTAGAGTACGGCGAGGCGGCCTTTTATGGTCCTAAGCTCGACTTTATGGTGAAAGACGCCCTGGGCCGCCAGTGGCAGCTGGGTACCATTCAGGTAGACTATAACCTACCTGAGCGTTTTGACCTGAGCTACAAAGGTTCAGATAACGAACTGCACCGCCCGGTTATGATTCACCGTGCACCATTTGGTTCTATGGAGCGCTTTATAGCGATATTGCTGGAAAACACAGCCGGTAATTTCCCGCTTTGGCTAATGCCGGAGCAGGCTATCATACTGTCTCTTAGTGAGAAATATGAAAATTATGCCAAAAAAGTTTTAGAATTGCTCGAAAATCACGAAATTCGCGCTCTAATTGACAACCGCAACGAAACGATTGGTAAAAAGATACGTGATGCGGAGGTTCAAAAAATGCCTTTTATGCTTATCGTGGGCGAAGAAGAAGAGAAAAACGGCACCATTTCGGTACGCCGCCACGGACAAGCCGGTAAGGGCAACCAGACGCTGACGATAGATCAATTTGCTGCACTGGTGCAGGAAGAGATAGATAAAACGCTGAAACCATTCTAAGTTTAACTTAAAAATTTAAGAGCCATAGCTATTAGAAACAACAGGGGACCACAACCCCGCGTAGAAAAAAAAGATCCGCACAGGATTAACGCCCTTATCAGGGTACCTGAAGTAAGGCTTGTAGGCGAAAACATAGAGCCGGGTGTATACCGTACATCGCAGGCACTACAGTGGGCCGAAGAGCAGGAGCTTGACCTTGTAGAAATATCTCCAAATGCCGCACCGCCGGTATGTAAGATTATGGACTACAAGAAGTTTCTTTATGAACAAAAGAAGCGCGACAAAATGCTGAAGGCAAAAAGCACGCAAATTGTTGTAAAAGAAATACGCTTCGGGCCGCAGACCGATGAGCACGATTACGAGTTTAAGAAAAAGAATGCCGAAAAGTTCCTGAAAGAAGGAAGTAAACTAAAAGCATTTGTATTCTTTAAAGGCCGTAGTATCATCTACAAAGAACAAGGGCAGATACTGCTGCTTAAACTGGCCACAGACCTTGAAGAATGGGGTAAGGTAGAAGCCATGCCTGTGCTTGAAGGTAAAAGGATGATTATGTTTATAGCGCCTAAGAAGAAGAAAGCATAAGTTTTTATTGTTTCAGGTTTAAAGTTTAAAGTTACAGGTTCTACTCGGTAAGAGTGAGCCCAACTTGAAACCTTAAACCTGAAACTTTTAAACAAAAATTATTTGTAAGTAAGATAAATCAAAATACAGGAAGAAAATGCCTAAAATGAAAACAAAATCCAGTGCCAAGAAACGTTTTCAGGTAACTGGGTCAGGTAAAATCAAAAGGAAGCACGCTTTCAAAAGTCACATCCTGACAAAAAAATCTACAAAGCGTAAGCTTGCCCTTACTCATGCTACACTTGTTCACCCAAGTGATGAGAAGAGCGTAAAACAACAACTTAGGATTATCTAATAAGATACGTCCTTTAATTGTTCGGTTAAAATAAATTTATAACCCTGGAGTATGGCTTTTAAGTTCCCAAAACATTATAATTAAAACGGGGCGCCTGCTACAAAAAAAATTAAAGAATTATGCCAAAATCAACAAATTCTGTTGCATCAAGGGCCCGCAGGAAAAGGGTTCTTAAGCAAGCCAAAGGATTCTTTGGAAGACGTAAAAACGTTTGGACAGTAGCGAAAAACGCGGTAGAAAAAGCAATGGTTTATGCTTACCGTGACCGCAAACAAAAGAAAAGAAATTTCCGTGCACTATGGATTATGCGTATTAACGCTGGTGCCCGTCAGCACGGTCTTAGCTATTCTCAGTTTATGGGTAAAGTAAAAGCAGCAGGTATAGAGCTTAACCGTAAGGTTCTTGCAGATCTTGCTACTAACCACCCAGAAGCGTTTGCAGCTATAGTAAACCAGGTTAAATAATAACGTTCGTCTAACAATATATTTATCTTACTTACATAAACGAAACTCCCGCAATAGCGGGAGTTTTTTTGTTATATTAGCAGAAACAACCGATAATTAAATTAATCAGTATAGAAGTATAAGTACAACGGCAAGGAGCTGCAAGACGAGCTGGGGCTGAACATGTACGATTATGGGTTCAGAAATTATGACCCTGCACTGGGCAGGTGGATGAATATTGACCCGCTGGCGGAAAGATATGTTAATACAAGTGTTTATACTTACGCAATCAACAATCCCATGAGATTTATTGATCCTGATGGCAAAAGAATAATTGGTGTGACAAAAAATGACGCTGAAAAAGCTCATGAAGATTTAAACCTAATTTTTAAAGATAAAAAGTTTGATGCATTTAGGTCTTTAATTACACGTTCAGGAAAAAATGGAAAAGGAAAAAATTTTAATAAGATTGGAAAAGAAGCTCTTGAAAAAGCTTTAGTGGATCTTGGAGGAGATGATTTAGCTTTAGCAACAATAATTGCTAATACAATAAATTCTGAGGATGAACATGTTATTGAATATACTTCAAGCAATGCAGACTTAATATCCACAAGCGGAGAAAATGCTTTTTCAGGAAGTATACCTAGTTATATCAGTATTGAAAAGGAAAAAGAAAAATATGGAGGAATAAGATCACTTACCGTAGTCGGCAGTATAGGAGGAGGAGGTACTGTGAAAACTAAAAAAGGGACTCACACAATTATTCAGCAAGGAAGTACAGCTACTTCTAGAGAGGTGACATTTGGTCATGAAATGTTTGGTCATGGAAGGTCTTTAGCTCAAGGGCGTGAAGCAACTCAACACATAGATGCAGTACGAACTGAAAATTTAATTCATAGGGTAATGGGGAATCCTGGACTACAAATAGATGGAACCCAACATGCTGATGGGTCTAAAGTAATAGATCCTCAAAAAATACCTGAATTTAATTAATCACTCTTATAAAACTAAATAAAATGAAGACTATATTAATTTTGGCAATACTTCTGCATTCGTCAATATCTTTTTGTCAAACAAATAGCGAAGAAAAAAATATAACTAAAATAGATTCTTTAGTCCAAAATAGTTTAAATTTTGATAAAAGTAATTCATATCTCATTTATAGTGTAGAACGAAACATACTTGTTATTGATTCTGTTAATAAAACATTGTATTATCTTAAACGAAGCAAAGAAGGTGTACTGTCTTCAAAAAAACTTAGTTCAAAATCTATCAACCGAATATTTAATCATAAAAATATATATAAAGGCTACTTATTTTCTAATAACAAATATGATTATTCTTGCGCTAGCTCGTTTGTTTATTTGTCAGTAACGTGCAAAAGCTCGAAAATATTTCAATTTTATTTACCTTTTATGCTTATGTGTGATCAAAATAAAGTTGAATACCCATTTAATGAAAAAGTTCTTGAGGAGTTACACAACTTTTTACAAGAGTTTATTAGTAAAGAAGGGTAATATTTATATTAGATGGTAGTGTTTCAGATTAGGTACTTTTACAAAGAGATACTTTAATAGACTGAAATACATAACGAAAATTAATGTTAAATATAGAATTCTATTGCCTTTTAATTATGACAAAAAACAAAATAAAAAATTCAATTGCACTATTACTAATTATAATATTTGCTTCTTGTAGTACAAATGAGGAAGCAATTAAATCACACGGTAACAACACGGACA